>WGAK01000195.1 GCA_015494815.1 Anaerolineales bacterium
CCACTTGGACGAGGTGGTGCGGCAGCCGATGCAGGTGCGCTGCGGGATATGCTTGCCGCGTCGCCGTCGAGCCACGGCTCACCTCCCCAGACGCCTACCAGTCTTCCCAATCGCCGTCCCCCCGTTTGCGGCGTCGGGTCACGAAATAGTCACCCTCTTCGTCCATGTCCAATTCCACATAGCGGCGCTTCTTGCGCTTCTTCTTTTTCTTCTTGCCCGTGGGCGGCGGGACAGACGGCTCTTCCTCGCCGACCTCTTCCGTGTCCAGGGCCTCGGGGGCACGCCCCAAGAGCCGCTCGGCCGAGAACAACTCTTCCAGGGCCTGCGCGGGCTCGGCTTCGGGCTGCTCGGCCGGTGTCTCGGGCTCGGTCTCGGCCGGAGGCAGGGGTTCGGCTTCGGCCACCAGCAGGTCGGCCAGGGCAGGCGTGGGTTGCGGCTCGGCCTCGGGCTCGGGCGCCGGGGCCGCGGGTTCTTCGGCCGGGGCCGCGGGTTCGGGCTCCACCTCGGCCGGGGCTTCTTCCTCGCCTGCGGCTTCGGCTTCGAGCGCGGCGGCCTCCGCGGCTTCGGCTTCGGCCTCGGCCGCGCGGGCGGCTTCTTCGGCCGCGGCTTCGGCCGCGTGCTCGGTCAGATAAGCCTCCACGGCCTGCTCGATGGTCTCCATGGTGCGCGGGCCAACGCCTTGCAGGGCCAGGATGGCATCCCGGTCGCGACGCAACGCGAGGATGAGGTCGCCCACGCTGTGGTAACCGGCTTCGGTGAGGGTCATGATGAGCCGCGGGGTCAGCCCCAACATGTCCAGCGGCGTGTCGAAGGCCGCCTCGGGGATGCCCCGGCGCAACTCGGCCAGGGCCGCGGCTTCGGCTTCGCGGCGGGCGCGCAATTGGGCCATCATGCCCCGCTCCACCCGGTCCACGAATTGGGCCAGGGTATGGTATTCCTCGGGCGTCAGCGGCCGGCCGGCCTCTTTCTTCTCCAAGATGGCCTCGACTTCTTCGAGGATGTCTCGCTCCGCGGCCAGGATATCGGCGAATTCTTCGGCCCGATAGAGTTTGTCCAGGGCATCGCGGGCGGCTTCGGAGACGCTCTTGATGTCAATGCGCCAACGGGTGAGTTTGGCGGCCAGGCGCACGTTCTGCCCTTCCCGGCCGATGGCCAGGCTCAGTTGGTCTTCGGGCACCACGACCACGGCCGTGCGAGGGCCGTCCCCCTCTTGCAGATAGACGCCCAAAACCCGCGCCGGGCTGAGCGCCTTGGCGATGAACACCGCGGGGTTGGGGTCCCACTGGATGACATCAATCTTTTCGTTGTGCAGTTCGCGCATGATGGTCTGGATGCGGGAGCCCCGAATGCCCACGCACGCGCCCACGGGGTCAATGTTGGGCGCGATGGCCGAGACGGCCACCTTCGAGCGACGCCCGGCCTCGCGCGCCACGGCCCGAATTTCTACCTCGCCGCGCTGAATTTCGGGCACTTCCTCTTCCAGCAGCCGCTTGAGGAAGTTGGGATGGGCTCGCGAGAGCAGGATGTACGGCCCGCGGTTGGTCATTTCCACATCCAAGAGCAGGGCCCGCAGGCGGTCGTGCATTTGAAAGCGCTCGCCGGGGATTTGCTCTTTGCGGGGCATATGGCCTTCGGCCCGCTTGTCCAGGGCAATCACGATTTCGGCGGGGCTGATGGCTTGCACCCGGCCGTGGATGATTTCGCCCTTGAGTTGGCTGAAGTATTCGTATTGCATCTGCCGCTCGGCGTCTTGCAGGCGCTGTTTGATGACCTGGCGGCTGACCTGCGCGGCAATGCGGCCGAAGGTGGAAGGGTTCATGGGCACCATGACGATGTCGCCCACCTGGGCATCGGGCTGGAATTGCCGCGCTTCGTCAAGGGCGATTTCGGTACGGTGGTCCTGCACCTCGTCCACGACCTCTTTTTCCACCAGCAGGGTGATGCGGCCGTTGGGCAGGTCGAATTCCACTTCCACCTGCTGGGAACCCGGCGCGTTGTAAATCTTGCGGTACGCCGCGACCAGCGCATCGCGCAAGGCTTCGAGGATGCGCTCGGGGGGCAATTCCCGACTCTGGGTCAATTCGTTGAAAGCCAGCAAAACCTCACTGCTTTTGGCCATCCTGCTTTCTCCCGGCGAAGAGGGGGTGCGTGGGGCAACCTACAACAAGAGCCGCAGGCCCTACCTGCGGCTCTTGCCAGGTCGCGGGGGCCGGATTCGAACCGGCGACCTTCGGGTTATGAGCCCGACGAGCTACCGCTGCTCCACCCCGCAACGCGTGCTTGCTCAAGCCAGCGGGGATTATAGCACAGCCTCCGCGTGAAGTCAACCGCCGCGCGGCGTGCGAATGTTGCCGGGGGAGGGTATGTCAAGTGCGACCTACTTGTCCGCGGCAAGCATCCTTGCATGTGTCATGGCGAGGACGCGCAGCGTCCGAAGCAATCTCCTGATGCCGTCAGATAGGAGCCCATGTCACCTCGCCTGAGGCCCAGACCCGCGCGCTTCGCTCCCTGGGGCTTCTCGCCATGACACGCCAAAGGCGTCTGGCCTTGTTCAACGCCCAGCGCGCCCACGCTTCCAAAGTCGCCTCTGGCCCCGCACGCCAAGGCCGCCCGTTCACGGCTTTCGGCAACTTCTGCATGCCCCCAGGCGGCAGCCAGCGGGCAGCACTCAAAAAATTTTGGCCTGCCCTTGACATTGTAGAACATTTGTTCTACAATGAAAGCCCACCGACGCTTCGTCCACCTATTGGCTCGGTTTTGCGTTTCTCTACAGGAGGTCAATCATGCGTCCCCGATGGTCCATCCCGTTTCGTTCCGACCAGGTCTTCGGCACGCTCATCCTGGTGGCGCTCTTCGCGTTCGAAATCTTCAACTACAGCACCACCGACTTCGCCCTGCACGACCTGTTGGGCGACCTGGCCTTCATGGGCATCAAATGGTCCACCATCCTGGCCATCGCTTTCTGCGGCATTGACTTCGCCGGCATCGCCCGCCTCTTTACTCATCAAGACGAAGAGCCCACCGAGACCTGGTATCTGTTGGGGGCCTGGCTGCTGGCGGCCAGCATGAATGCCATGCTCACCTGGTGGGGCGTGAGCGTGGCGCTGTTGGAGCATGTCCCCGCGGGCGCCAGTGTGCTGGGCACGCAGACGGTAAGCAAAATCATCCCCGTGTTCGTGGCCATTCTGGTGTGGCTGGTGCGGGTGCTCCTCATCGGCACCATCTCGCTGGCCGGGCCGCGACTGTTCGGTGGCTGGGCCCCGACGACTCCGGCGCCCACCCGCCGCCGGGTCGCCAGCACCACCCGTCGCGCGCCCGTGCGCGCGGCCACGGTGCGGGCGCGCGCGGCCGCGGCCGACCCTTACCCCACCAGCAGCCGACGGGTGCCGGTGGATGTGCCCTCGCGGCCGCGGGTGGTGGCCGAGCCGGTCTACGAGCCGGTTAACGCGGCCGCGCCCGGCGGTACGGGGCCCCGCTCCACGCGCTTCGTGTAAAGGGCACGGGGCTCGTCCGCCCGGCCGCGTGGGGCGGCATGACCGTGGCTTCCTCGGGCCAGCCCGGCCGTCAGAGGAAGCCACGGCGCGTCAGGCGCTCTCGGTGGGGAGAAAAGTGCGGGTCTCGCGAATGGCAATGCCGCGCGCCCGCAAGGCATCCAACACCGCCTCGGGTGGCACGGCAATCTCCTGCGGATGCGCGCCCGGCGGCACATCTCCCCGAGCCTGGAAGATGCTCATCACCGCGCAGTGCCAGCCCGTCAGGCGCTCCATCGCCCGAAAGCCCGTGGCCGGGTCATAGGTGTCCAGCACATCCAACACCCAGCGCGCCGGTCGGCCCTGGTGGATGCCTTCGCCGATGACCCGAATGACCGCCAGGTCGGGCTCGTCGGGCCGGGCCCGAATTTGCGGCTCCAGCAGCGCGTGATACACGGCCCGCGGTACCACTTCCCGGCCGTTCACGGTCAGCGGTTCCTCTGAAAACAGGCCCAACTGTTTGAAGGCCCGAAACCATTCGTAATGGCCGGGGTAGCGCAAGGTTTTGTTGACATAGGTCTGCAGGCGGTCCTGAAAGGTCCAGGGCGCGGTGGAGGCGCCCCCGGTGGTGATGAAGGCCTCCAGTTCACCCACGGGCTCGATGGTGAGCCGCTCGTACTGGGTCAGGCCCTCCACTTCCACCAGGCGACCGTCCATGAGCAGCACCGTCGTGCCCGCGTACTCGTTGGTCAAGCCGTTGATATGGAAGGTGAGGGCGTAATTCCAGGGCGGACGCGGGTGTTGGGGCAAGCCGCCGTCATAAATGCGCACATGCCGGGGCTGGTCCATGTGGGCCACGATGTAGGCCCCTAAGGTATTGATGAGACCGGGGCCCATGCCGCAATCGGGCACGATGCTCACCCCCGCGGCCCGGGCCTGGGCGTCCAGGTCCAACTGCTGCCACACCGTGGGCGTATGCCCGCCCATGTCGCACCAGTGGGTGCCCGCGGCCACGGCCGCGCGGGTCAGGGCCAGGTTGTAGACGAAGGGCACCGCGCTCAGCGCGGCATCGGCCTCGGCGAGCAACGCCTGCACCGCGTCCAGGTCGGTGACATCCACCGTGCGGGGCTGGGCCACCGTGCGGCCGACCAACGCGTTGACCCGGGCGGCGGCCTGCGCGGCCCGGTCGGCATCCCGGTCGGCCAGCAACACGCGCCGCGCGTCGCCGTGGCGGGCCAGGTCATAGGCCGCAGCCGTGCCCTGCCGCCCCGCGCCCAACACCGCGTAGGTCCACGGGCTCATGGCCGCCTCGCGGCTCAGGCTTCGTCGGCCGCGCCGCGGCGCAGCACGATGAGTTCCTCTTCCAGTCGCCGGCGCTCCATCTCACCCGCCCGGCGGATTTCCTCCCACAAGGCCTGCACCCGAGCCCGCACCTGGTCGCGCACCTCATCGCCCGGCTCGGGGGCATAGAGCAGAGCCAAAATCCCGCCGACCACGGCCCCTAAGGTCATTCCTGTGATAAAATACGCCAACCGTCGCATCGTTGCCCTCCTACGCGGGGTATACCCATGAATTCTTCGCCATCGCCTGCAGCCACGCGGCCGGTCTTGCCGCCCCGACTGGTGCTCTTCGTCGGCATTCTGGCCGTTTCGACCGCGTCGCTGTTCATTCGCTGGGCCCAGCAAGACGCGCCGTCGTTGGTCATCGCGGCCTATCGGCTGCTGTTCGCCAGCGCGCTGCTGGCGCCCGGGGTGCTGTGGAAGCACGCCGCGGAACTGCGCAACCTGCACCTGCGGCACCTGGGCTGGGCGCTGCTGTCGGGGGCTTTTTTGGCCGCGCATTTCGCGGTGTGGATTACCTCGTTGGAGTATACCACGGTCGCCAGTTCGGTGGTGCTGGTCACCACCACGCCCCTGTGGGTGGCCCTGACGGCCGGGCGCACCCTGGGCGAACGCCTGACGCTCCGCACCTGGCTGGGCATCGGCCTGGCGCTGGCGGGCGGCGTGGTCATCGCATTGGGCGATGGCTGCCGCTGGGACCACGGCCTGACCTGTCACGGCCTGGGCACGCTGCAGGGCCGGGCCCTGCTGGGCGACTTGCTGGCCCTGATGGGCGCGTGGGCCGCGGCCGCGTATCTGAGCATCGGCCGCCACTTGCGGGCCCATACTTCCTTCCCCCTGTATGTGCTGCTGACCTACAGCATGGCCGCGCTGGTGCTGTCCATCGTGGTCACCCTGCGCGGGCTGCCGTGGACCGGCTACCCGGCCGCGACCTACGGCTGGTTCCTGGCCCTGGCCCTGGTGCCCCAACTGCTGGGGCATTCCGCGTTCAACTGGGCCTTGCGGCACCTGCCCGCGTCGGTGGTGTCGCTGCATCTGCTGGGTGAGCCGGTAGGCTCCACCCTGTTGGCGCTGGCCTTTCTGGGGGAAGTCCCTTCGGCCCTGACCCTGGTCGGGTCGGCGCTGGTTTTGGCCGGGTTGGCCTGGGTCAGCCGGACGACGGCCCTGGCCTGAGACATCCGCCGTTGGCAGGAGGCATGCCATGAGCAAGCAAGGCTGGTTTTTGGGCAAACGCTACGACCTGGACAAAGGGCAAATCCTCGACCAGCCCGTCTTCTACGACCCCGACGACCTGACCACCCACGCGTTCATCGTGGGCATGACCGGTTCGGGCAAGACGGGCCTGGCCATCACCCTGCTGGAGGAAGCCGCGCTGGGCCAGGTGCCCGCGCTGCTCATTGACCCCAAGGGCGACCTGACCAACATCGGGCTGCATTTCCCCGGCCTGCGCGCGGAGGACTTTGCGCCCTGGGTTTCGGCCGACGAGGCCCGCCGCGAGGGCAAGACCGTGGCGCAAAAAGCCGCGGAACTGGCCGCCCGCTGGCGCGAGGGCCTGGCCGGATGGGGCATCGGCCCCGAACGCATTCGCCAGTTGGCCGACGCGGTCGCGTTCACCATCTTCACCCCCGGCTCCGACGCGGGCGTGCCCATTTCCATCCTGGCCTCGCTGGCCGCGCCGGCCATCCCCTGGGAAGGCAATCAGGAACTGCTGCTGGAGCGCATCAACGGCACGGTGACCGCGCTGCTGGGGCTGGTGGGCCTGGACGAGGTGGACCCGCTGCAATCGCGCGAGCACATTTTGCTGGCCAACATCTTTCGCCACGCGTGGGCCCAGGGCCGCGATTTGAGCCTGGCCGAACTGATTTTGCAGGTGCAGAACCCACCTTTCGACAAACTGGGGGTGTTCGACCTGGAAACTTTCTTCCCGGCCCGCGAGCGGGTGGCCCTGGCCATGCGGTTGAACAACATCCTGGCCGCGCCCACCTTCCAGCCGTGGCTGCAGGGCGTGCCCCTGGACATCCCCAGCCTGTTGTGGACGCCCGAGGGCAAGCCCCGCCACAGCGTGTTCTACCTGGCCCACCTGAGCGACCGCGAGCGCATGTTCTTCATCACGCTGCTGTTTGCCGCGGTGGAAACCTGGATGCGCACCCAGCCCGGCAGCGATGTGCTGCGCGCGCTGCTCTATTTCGACGAGATTTACGGCTACCTGCCGCCCACGGCCAACCCGCCCTCCAAGGCGCCGCTGCTGCGCATGCTCAAGCAGGCCCGGGCCTTCGGCGTCGGGCTGATGCTGGTCACCCAAAACCCCGTAGACATTGACTACAAGGCCCTGAGCAACGCGGGCACCTGGTTCATCGGGCGCCTGCAAACCGAGCGCGACAAGCAGCGGCTGCTGGACGGCCTGGAAGGCGCCGCGCCGGGCATGGACCGCCGCGCCTACGACGACCTCATTTCGCGGCTGCGCAAGCGAGTGTTCTTGCTGCACAATGTGCACGAAAAGCACCCTGTGGTGTACCACACCCGCTGGGCCATGAACTACCTGCCCGGCCCGCTGACGCGCGCCCAAATTCCGCGGCTGAATCGGCTGCTGGGGGTGGAAGAACCCGCGGCCGCGGCCGAGGCCCCGGCCACGACGGCCAGCCCCACGCCCCGACCCGCCGACTCGACCACGCCGCGCGCGGCCGAACCGCCGCAGCCCGAGGCCGCGCTGCCCGGCAGCGCCACGCCGCCCCGGGTGCCGGGCGAGGTCTACTTCTGGCCGGTGGAACACAGCCCAGCCCGGGCCGCGCAACAGGCCCGGGTGCAGGGCGACTACCTGGGCCTGGTTTACCGCCCCGCGCTGTGGGCCCAGGCCCGGGTGACCGTGGTGCGGCCCAAGTACGGCCTGGATTGGGAGGGGCTGTACGCGGCCCTGGTCGAAGAGCCCAGCGCGCGGGTGGACTGGGACGCCTGGCTGGCCCCCCCGCGCAACCCCGATTTCTGCGACCCCGAACCCCAGCCCGAGGCGCACTTCCTGCCACTGGAGC
>WGAK01000196.1 GCA_015494815.1 Anaerolineales bacterium
GCCCAAGGCGTGGCGCAGCGCCTGAAGTTCATGGCGAAAGCGCTCGATGTGCTCCGGCGTGGCGTCGGGGCCCATCTCCACGCGCACCAGGCGGCGCAGGGTGTGCTTGGGCAGGGTTTGGTACTCGCGTAGGTCGCGAATCAGGGCGTCGAGGAACGTCGCTTCGTCTCCCAGAGCCTGGCGGTGGTGCCGCCGGGCGCTGCGCAGGTTGTTCAGCGCCCGCACTTCCAGCGCGTTTTCGCTCAACGGCACCCTGGTGCGGTCGCGGTGGCGTTTGACGGCCTTATAGGCCGGCCAGAAACGGGGGCTGAGGGGGAGGCGTGGCGTGTCCGGCGCGCAGGCCAGGCGATCCAGGGCCTCTTCCAGGGTGATTTCCTGCACCTCGGGCGGGGCCACTGCCGTGTCGGGGACACGATGGACGAAGAAGCGCAACCCCTTGCGCCGGAACACCAGCAGGTCGTTTTGCGCCCCGGCTTTGGCCGTCTTGACCCGCGGCGGGAAATCGTCCAGCCGTGCGACCAGGTCGGGGTGCTCTTCCTGAATGGCGAAGAACTGTTGCCGCACCCGGGTGAACAAACTCTCCTCCTCTTCCTCTTCCGGGTTCCGATTGAGGCGATGGTAGAGGGCAGCCGGGCTGGGCTCCTCGTCCGGAGTGAAGATTTTGGCGTCCTCGCCTAAGGTGTTGTGGATGAGGAAGAGTTTGTGGGCGGCGATTTCCTGGCTCTGGACGATGTCCGCGCCTTGCCGGGTGGGGAAGAAGTTGTAGATGTACAGGGTGTTGAACACTTTACGGCCAATGCGGTTGATGCGGCCCAGGCGCTGGATGACGCGGGTGGGGTTCCAGGGGATGTCCAGGTTGACGATGGCCCCGGCGCGGTTCAGGTTGACGCCCTCGGCCAGTTTGTCTGTGGTGAGCAGGATGTCGTAGTCGTCGACCTGCTGGTCGGCCAGCACGCTGGCGTCGAAGTTGCGGCGAATGGTCTCGGCGAGGCCCCTGGTCAAGTTCCCGGCCACGGTGAGTACCCGCCCGGGAAAGGCTTCTTCCAGCAAAGGTTGCAGGTAACGCACGGTGTCCAGATACTCGGAGAAGACGACCACCTTGCGCCGCGGTTCGTCGGGGCTGTGGCGTTCGGGAATGGCGTGCAGGGAGGCGATGAGCCGGGCGGCTTTGGGGTCGTGGTTCACCAATTGCAGGCTTTCCAGTTCGGCTTGGATACGGCGGAAAAGCGCCAGGTCAGCACGAACATCGTCAAGGAAACCTTCTGGGTCGGCGAAGTCGCCCAAATGGTAAACCCGGTCGTGGCGGGGGTCGGGATCCTCCAGGGCGGCCAGACGCTCGGAAAAGGCCGCCAGTGTCTCTTCAATGACCTCGGGGTCGTCGTAGGCCTGTTCGATCAGACGTCGATCCAAGACATAGCGGCCGCCGCTGTTTTCAATGAAGGCCAGCACCCGCTCGTGCACGCGGATGAAGTTGGCGATGCTCTGGGCGAAAGCGCCGAAGGAACTCTCGAAGCGGCGCACCAGCAAGCGGCGCATGAAGTGGTACAGGTTGCGCTGCTGTTGATATACCCACTGGGCCTCGTTGCCGTCCTCGCTTTCCAAGCGGTCGCCCGCTTCCAGCCCTTGCTCGTAAACATAGGGCTGGTAGATGGCCCCACGGAAGGCCCCTTCGGGGCCGAAATAATCCCGGACGACGCGGTCGTAGAAGGCGGACTGTTCTGCTGTGAGTTCGTAGAACAATTGCTCAGGGTCAGCAACCTCGGAGAGTTGGGTGATTTCCCGGCGGTACACTGGGTCCAGCCGTAAATCCAGGCGGTTGCGGCGGATGAGCACGGGTTCCAGCACCCGCCGGATCTCGGCGGCCAGGTGCCGCACCCGACGGCGGACGCGGACTACATCCAGAGGGGCCGGAGCCTCATCGAAGAGTTCCCGGTAATAGCGCTCTGCCCGCCGCTGCTGTTCGCCGCCGGCATCGTGGTAGCGCAGAATGTAGGAAAGGCGGCGGAACTCGGCGTGGTAGCGGCGGAAACGGGCGGCCAGGTCGTCGTCCAGGGTGAGGGGCGAGCGTCCCGGGGGCAGGAAGAGTTTGAGCAGGGCGAAGATGTCGGCCGGCGTGTTGTTGAAGGGCGTGGCGGTGAGCAAAATCACCTGGCGATTGGCGCAAACTTGGCTCAGTTTTTCGTAGGAAGCGGTGTCTTCGTTGCGGAAACGATGGGCCTCGTCCACGATCACCGTCTGCACATCCTCGCCGTAGGTGTGCAGGTATTCCAGGGCTTTGTCCAGGGCGCCCACGGAGTACACTTCCCAGTCGTAGAGGCCGAAGTCGCCCAGGTACTTGTACCACCCGGCGGCGCGGGTTTCCCGGTCGCCCATCAGGGCCGGGGGGCAGATCACAATGCCCCGGCCGCCCAACTGGCGGGCCAGGGCGCTGGCGATGACCGATTTGCCCAGTCCCACCACATCGGCGATGATTACGCCGTTGTATTGCTCGATGATGCTCAGGGCCTGATTGACGGCCTCGAGTTGGTAGCGGTAGGCAATGTAGCCCCGGTCTTCCATCAGACGGCGCACCGAGGCCATGATGTTGCGCCGGGTGTAGAGATCCAGGTAGGTTTTGAGCACCAGGGCGTAGGCTTCAAAGGGGGTGATTTCGGCGACCTGGGTGCGGCGGCGCACAGTGCGAATCAGCCGGGCCTTGCGCTCAGGCACTTCGGTGATGGGCACGGCCTCTTCCCAGAGGGCGTCGAAGTAGGCTTCGGCGTCCTCCCAGCCGTAGTCGCCAATTTCTACATTGAACTCCCGCTGGCCTTTGAGTCCCGGGTAGGTCAGGTTGCTGGAGCCGGTGATGAAGCGCCCGGGGCTGCCGGTGAGTTCCTGCCCCGCCTCATCCAGGCAGAAGAGGTATAACTTGGCGTGGTTGGGCTCCCAGGTTTTGCGAATCTCCAGCCGCCCTTCTTCCACCAACCGCAGGAAGAAGTCTACCTGTTCGTAGAACTCGGCGGTGTCCAGTTGTTCGGCGTTCAGGGCGCGCGTCAGGGAAGCCAGCAGGCGGTCAACCAGGTCTTCCTGGGAACGCTGGTCGGCGTCGGGGTCGGCCACTTCCACCAGTTGCCGCGCGGCGCGATCCACGTCCATGCCCACCAGGATTTTGAGGTGCAGGCTCTCGCGTTCCCGCAGGGGCTGGTAGAGTTCACGCAGGCCGGAGAAGTAAAAGTAGCCGACCAGGAATTTCAGTTCGCGGCTGCGGCGGATCAACTGTTGCAGGCGGGCGTTCAGGGTGTGAGCACCTTTATTGGTGATGAAATTGCGGGGCATGGTCCCTCCTCGTCAAGGGAGGCGTTTCAGGTAAGGCTTGAGGGCTTTTTCCAGGCGCAGCATGGCCTCAATCATGGCCTCTTGCAGTTCGTCCCAGCGGTCGCGCTCGCGCAGGCCGCCGTGGCCGCGGATGTAGGTGCAAATGCGGGAAGCCCGCTTGTCGTCCAGGCGCTGCCAGTCCAGGGGCGCGCCGAAGGCCCGCTCGATGTCCTCTTTGTGCTGGGCCAGGGTGTCGAAGATGGCTTTGTTGCGCTCGGCGTCGTGGGTGTCAATGTAGAGTTCTACCCGCCCGTGATCCATGAGCACCACATAGGACCAGACCAGACCGCTCCTGCCGGCCCCGGCGCTGATCCAGTGGTCCTTGCCGGGCGAGATGCGGGCATGGGTGTGGTGGGGTTGCCTGGCATTGGCCTTTTCCAGAAGTTGCTTCCAGAATTCCAAGCGCAGCAGGTGGCGCTCGGCCAGTTCCTTGCGTCGGGCACCAATCTGGCGGCTTTCGGGTGTAGGGCCGGCCACCACCGTGAACAGCGGAGCCGGGGGTGAATCGTCAATCTGCACAGCGGCGACCTGGATAAGGTAAAATGCGGTGTCCGCGGGCAGGGTCTCGTTGAGCCAGTGGACGGCCTTCTCGTGCTCCGGGCGGGGCTGGCTGGTAATCCAGATAGCCGTCTTGGCTTCCTGGTTACTCATGTAAGTGAGCAGTTTGCCCAGGTGGTCGTGGTCGGTGCGTTCCAACTGGTTTTCAATGACCACCAGGTTGCCGTCGGCGTCCTCGGCCAGGATGTCCACGGCGAAATCGCCGGTGGCGGCTTCGCGCTCGACCAGGGTGAGGCTCAGTCCGGTGACCTCTTCCAGGTAGTCCAGGTTTTCAGCCAGCCAGCGGGTGAAGTCCTGGGCCTCGTGGGGCCACACTTCGCGCAAGGGAACTTGGGTCAGGCGGGCGATGGGCATCTTTCTCACCTTTGGGATAATTGGGAGTTGACAACAGGTTTACTTTTTGCTATAGAAGGAGCAGAAGGAAAGCCCTGCTGTGGCCGAAGTCCAACGCTGTGCGTTGGATACGAGATGTAGGCCCAGTGGGGCTTTTTGTTATCCTTCTTCCCAGTTGCGAGGTGGGCCGCGGAGAATTATCGATTGGATTGCGGCCACTCCAACCCATACAGCCCCGCCACGCGCTCGTCAATCTCCCTTTCCAGGGCGGCGATGCGTTCGGTGAGTTCGGCGGTTTCTTCGTGGGCGGCGCGGTAGAGGGCCGGGTCGGGGTTGGGCAGGCGGCGCGCCCGGCGCAGGAATTCGGCCTCGCTCAACGCCCAGGGCCGCTCCAGGGGGTTGCGGCTGTTGGACGCCGCCGGTCCCAGTCCCAGCGCCTGCAGGAAGGCCTCCACCCGCGCCCGGCGTGTCATATGTAGCTTTTGAATTCGTTGCACCACAGTTTCTATGGCTCTGCGTTCCGCCGAAGAGGGGCTGTGGGGGATAGGTAGCGTTTCTATGTGATGTCCGAAAAAGCGAAGCCGCCCCCCTTGTTCTTCGTCGCCTAAAACAGAGGCTATGCCTTTCATATACTGAAAGGCCAATGATGAATTCAGTACGCCAAGCAAGAACCAATCTTCAATCGGAATCAAGTAGGTGGTGTTTGCACTAAAGAATCCTTGGGTGTCAAGGTAAAATCGTGGCCGTTTCCCAATATCAGGGTAAACGATTTTGGGCTGTTTAAAGGCCTCGTAGTAATCCACCGTGTCCTGGATTTCATACCAGGCATAGTGACCCGGCTTACGCCCCGGCCATTTCCCTTGGGTGGTCCGGTCCCAGTCGTGCGGTTCGGGCTCCAATCGTTCACGGTATTGCGCCAAATGGGCCAACACAGCCGGATATTCCTCAATGGCGATGCCCCGGCGGGCGAAGATGAGGTAGCGCTCACGGAAGTGGAGTTCGTAATGCCGCACATCGTCGCCTCTGAGGAGAGGCTGGATAACGTCCGCACTGCGGGGGTCCTTCTCGATCAAGCGGTCGCGGGTGACACGGTTGATAATGAAGGCCTTGTTATATCCTGTTTTAATGCCAAAGTAGATTTTCCCCTGCACATACTCTCCCAACGCCACACCGCGGCGTTCCATCTGTTCGCGCAGGGCAGCGGTGCGGCGGCTGACCAGGCGCGGCTTGCCCGGGCCGAATTGCTTGGCCGGCAACACCTTGGCCACCCGCGCCACATAGGCCCGCAGGCCCTCGGCGTAGGCCTCCTCCAGGCTTTTGACCACCGCCCAAGTGGTGGGCCGGCCGTCCCGCGGCAGTTTCTGCCAGAGGAAAATGGCCGGGAAGGTGGCCGCACTCTGGAAGACGGGCAATTCGCCGAAGTCCACCACCAGGTGGAATGCCTGGCTGTCAAGCAGGTGGCGGCGCAGTTTCTCGCCGTACCCGGCCCGCAGCCACTTGTTGGAGGCAATGAAGCAGGCCACGCCGCCCCGATGCAGCAGTTGGTGGGCGCGGGCGAAGAAATACACATACAGGTCGGCTGTGCCGCTGTACACCTGGGGGTAGAGGGGCTTGAGGCGCTGCTTGTACGCGCCCAATAGTTCCTGGCGCACATAGGGCGGGTTGGTGAGCACGATGTCGAAGCCGCCGGGGTCGGGCGGCGGGGTGAGTTCCATTTGCCCGTCTGCCTCGTTGACGATGGGAACCAGGCTGCCGCGTAATGTTTGGATTACTTCGCGCGGCAGGAATACTTCTGCAAATTCCACGGCCCAGTCGAAATCTCGCCTTGCAGACGTATCACGCGGTGTGCGCCCTAACCACTGCTGAATGGTGTTGTGTTTTTCTTCAATGGCTTGGAGTAACTGCTGCTTTTCTTCGCTGTGAGCGGTAAGGTATTGGCCTTTGAGTTCGGCAAACTCCACCAAAAGTTGAAAGCGGAACCCTTGCAATAAACTGGCTGCTTGGGAGGGGTCCGGCCCGGTAAGGCTGTCGCCCACCTCGATTTTGAAGTCCAGGTTGGGCAGGGGTGGGGGCGTCTCGCCCTCGTAGTCCACGATGAGGGAAAGCCACAGCCGCAACCGGGCGATATTCACGGCAAAGGGGTCCAAGTCCACACCGTAGAGGTTGTGCTGGATGATTTCCAGTTTGCGCTGATAGACCGAATCGGAATCCAGGCGGTGGCGGGCGAAGAGGGCGTCGCGCAGATCCAGGAGGCCGTGCAGCATGCCCAGAAGGTAAGCGCCGGACCCGCAGGCGGGGTCGCACACCCGGACCTCCCGCAGGGACTGCAACACTCTTTCGGGATGGTGCAGCCCCTCGGTGTCCTGTGTGAAGACGAAGGCTTCCAGCGCGGCGGCTTCCTCTTGGGGCAGGCGCTCTTTGAGGTAGTGGAACAGGGCTTCCTGGGCCATGAAGGCCACGATTTCCTTGGGCGTGTAGTAAGAGCCGGTGTCGTGGCGACCGGTGATTGTCTCCTCGAACATCTTGCCCAGCATCTCGGGATCCACGGCCACTTCCACATCCAGGGGCGTGGACTCGGCCACGGTGAAGTTGAAGCGGTAGAGCAATTGCTCGAGGACGGCCTCGACCACAGGGTCGGGGAAGAAGAAGGCCTCGTCGTCGGCCTCGCGCTCGAACAGGCCGCCGTTGAGATAAGGCACCTCGCCGATGAGTTCACGCAGCATCCGGAAAGCGGGGTCGTCGCGCTCGTCGCGGGAGCGGTCGTTGTTCAGGCCCCAGAAAAAGAGGGTGTTCAGCCGCTCGCGGTGGAAGGTGCCCTGGGGTTCGCGGGGGCCGCGGGCGCGGTAGTCTTCCCAGAGGGCGCGCAGGTAATCGCTGCGGCCCTGAAAACGCAGCCAGCCCTTGCGCTCCAGAAAAGCCAGGAACACCAGGCGGTTGAAGAAGCGCTGGGTGTAGAGTTGCTTCTGCTCGTCGGGCCAGTCCAGGTTGATGCTGGCCTTGGCGGCCTCGAACAGGCGGTGGTATTCGCGGAAGAAGTCGCGGGTGACCGGTTCAACGCTGAA
>WGAK01000197.1 GCA_015494815.1 Anaerolineales bacterium
TTCCCTCACTTCGCAGTATCCCGGGCGCGGAGCGTCGGAATAATTTTGCTCGACTTTGGGGACAACAAATTAGAAGTCTGCAAGTAAATCGTGATAGCGCCAGTCTGAGTAACAAGAGGGTGCTTGTTCTTGACGATTTTACAACAACGGGGATAAGTCTTGAAGCCGCTCGCCACTTGTTACATCAACATGGAGTCGCGCAAGTTATAGGTCTTGCAATAGGAAAATTCCGCCGTGCATATCATTACTACCAAGGTGGTGGATTCCATGAGTGCCAAGGTCGAAGCTTTAGCAAGGCAGATAAGCGTTTTGGTGAATACTTGGAGTATTATAAAAACCCGCCACTGCCAGAACAGTAAATTGATGAGCACTTTAATAAAGAAATGATTTTGGTTGTCTGCGAGGGTAGCAAAATCCTCTTATTATCCTGCCTGCTGCTGAAGCGCCAAGATGCAGGCCCGGGCCGCGTTGGTGCTGCGCGCGCTGGGGCTAACGGCCTGAGGCGGCCTCCGGGGCCATGTTACAATGAAAAAGGCCCGCGCGTCTGCGGGTGGGTCGGGTTGAGGTTGTTTCATCCGCCGCGTTTCGCCTTGCCGAGGAGCCAGCCATGTTGCGAGCGCTGTTGCTGTACCTGTCCAAGGCCGCCTGGGCCCGTCGTTGGCTGACGCGTTGGGCCGTAACCCGGCGCGTGGCCGACCGTTTCGTCGCCGGCGATACCTTAGCCGACGCGGTGCGCATCACCCGCCAACTCAACGCCGAGGGCCTGCTGGTCACCCTGGACCACCTGGGCGAATTTACCACCAACCCCGACGAGGCCCGCCAGGCCACCGATGACCTCATCACCTTAGCCGAGACCATCCAGCACGAACACCTGCGGGCGGGCATTTCCCTCAAACTCACCCAATTGGGCCTGGCGCTGGACGAGAACCTGGCCGCCGACAACCTGGCCCGCATTTTGGCCGTGACGCAACCCAAGGGCATCTTCGTGCGCATTGACATGGAAGACTCGCCCTGGGTGGATGCCACCCTGCGCATTTACGACGCGCTGCGGGGCCAGGGGTACGACCTGCTGGGGGTGGTCATTCAGGCTTACCTCTATCGCAGCGAGGGCGATTTGCGGCGCTTGATGCAGATTCCGGCCCGGGTGCGGCTGGTGAAGGGCGCGTATCAAGAGCCGCCCGAGGTGGCGTATCCCAAGAAGCGGGATGTGGACGCCAACTACGACCGCCTCACCCGCTTGCTGCTGGATGCCACCCAGGCTGCGGGCGCGCCCCCGGTCTCGGACGACGGCCGGGTGCCGCCCTTACCGGCCATCGCTACCCACGACGAGAATCGCATCGCCTATGCCCGGGACTACGCGGCGCACCTGGGCCTGCCCAAAGCCGCGGTGGAATTCCAGATGCTGTTCGGCGTGCGGCGGCAATTGCAGCGCCAACTGGCTCAGGCGGGTTACCCCGTGCGCATCTATGTGCCTTACGGCACCGAATGGTACCCCTACTTCATGCGCCGCCTGGCCGAGCGCCCGGCCAACCTCATGTTCTTCTTGCGCAACCTGTTCCGCGCCTGATGCGGCGCGTGGGGCTCCACGGGTAGCCCGGCTCCGCGAACGAGGCCGGGCGGTATAATGGGCTTATGCGCCGCATCTTGGTTGCTTTGCTGTTGTTGCTGGGGCTCATGTTCCTGGTGGGGCACCAGGGGGAGTTGCAGCGTTTCGTCCAGGTGCTCCGTTCGGGGGATTGGTGGTTCGTGGCCCTGGCCTTTGGTTTTCAGGCCGCCTGGTTTGCGCATGTCGCCTTCACCTTCGATTGGCTGTATCAGGCCCTGGGCCTGCGGGAGCATCGCCTGCGTTTGCTGCTCATGGCGCTATCCATGAATTTCGTCAACATGGTCGCGCCCACGGCCGGCGTGTCGGGCATGGCCGTGTTTGCCAGCGAGGCCCGCGACCAGGGACAATCCACGGCCAAGGCGATGGTGGCCACCACCCTCTACATCTTCTTCGAGCATCTGGGCTTTTTGGCCGTGCTGTTCTTGGGGCTGTGGGTGCTGGTGCGGCGGGGGCAACTGACCTGGGTGGAAATCTCCGCTTCGGCCATCATGGTGGCCATCGTGGCGGGGCTGGGCTCGATGCTGTACCTGGGCGCGCGCGCGGGGCGTTCGCTGGCCGTGTTTCTGGCCTGGGCCGCGCGGCGCATCAACGCCCTGGTGCGGCCGCTGCTGCGCCGGGACTGGCTTTCGGAGGCCCGCGCGCATCAGTTCGGCCACGACCTGAGCGTGGGCCTCAAGGCGCTGCGCGCCAACCCCCGCTTCGTGGGCCTGCTGACCCTCATGGGCATTGGCAGCAAAATGTGGCTCATGCTGGTGCTCTACGCGGTGTTTCGGGCCTTTCATGTGCCCCTGTCGCCGGGCACCTGGGTGGCCGCGTTCACCGTGGCCTACCTGTTCCTGGTGGTCTCGCCCGCGCCGGGGGGCGTGGGCTTCGTCGAGAGCGCGCTCACGGTGGCCTTGACTTCCTTCTACATCCCGGTGGAGGACGCGGTGGTGGTGGCCCTGGTGTATCGGGGCATCACCTTTTGGATTCCGTTGCTCCTGGGTTTCGTGGCCCTGCGCGCCTTGCCGTGGACGCGCCGTTTGAACGGTGCGCATCCCCGGCCGCGCGCGGCGTCCCTTCCCCCGCCCCCTGATGAGGTGGAATCATGAGCGTTCGAATCGTCCCCGTGCGCACCCGCGCCCAACAACGCGCGTTCATCGCGTTCGTGTTCGATTTGTACCGCGACTGCCCGCAATGGGTGCCGCCGCTGTGGGCCGACGCCTGGCTGCCTTTGCAGCGCCACAAGCACCCTTTTTATGAGCATTCCGAGGCCGATTTCTTCCTGGCCTATCGCGGGTCGCAGGTGGTGGGCCGCATCGCGGTGCTGGAAAACACGCGCTTCAACGCCTATCACGGCACTCGCGAGGCCGACTTCTACTTTCTGGACTTCGTAGACGACGCCGAGGTGGTCGCGGCCCTGGTGCAGGCCGCCGCGGATTGGGCCCGTGGCCGGGGGTTGGATACGCTGGTGGGGCCCAAAGGTTTTGCCGCCTTCGACGGCTATGGCCTGCTGGTGGAGGGGTTCGAGCATCGTCAGATGATGACCATGATGAACTACAACTACCCCTACTATCCGCACCATCTGGAGCGCCTGGGCTTTCGCAAGGAAGTGGATTTCTTCTCCTACCCGGCCGAAGTGGCGACCTTTCGGGTGCCCGAACGGTTTTGGCGTGTGGCCGAGCGGGTGCGGCGGCGCTATGACCTGCGGGTGGTCACCCTGCGCTCGCGCCGCGATGTGCGCTACTGGGCCCCGCGGGTGGGGCGGGCCTACAACGAGACCTTCGTCCACAACTGGGAGTACTACCCCCTGACCGAGCGGGAAATCGCTTTCTTGGCGCAAAACCTGCAGTGGGTCGTGCGGCCTGACCTGATGAAACTCATCGTGCACGGCGACGACGAAGAGGTAGTGGGCTTTTTGCTGGGGTTCCCCGATGTGTCTGAGGCGCTGCAAAAGGCCCGCGGGCGCCTGTGGCCCTGGCACGCGCTGCGGCTGTGGCGCGCGCTGTACCGCACCGATACCATCTCGCTCAACGGCGCGGGGGTGCACCCGCGCTATCAGGGCCGCGGCGGCAATGTGTTGCTCTACACCGAGATGGAGCGCACCATCCGCACCAGCGGCCAGTTTCGCCACGCGGAACTCACCCAGGTGGCCGACACCGCTACCGAAATGCAGCGCGACCTGGCCCGCCTGGGCGTCCACCCTTATAAACGCCATCGGGTGTATCGGCTGGACCTGGCCTGAGGCTACGGCAAAATGTAGAGGATGTTCTCCGGCGACGGGGGCGGTGCCAGAAAGTAGATGGTGGTCCACTGGTGCCACGAGACATAGTCGTCGTCGGAGTAGCCCAGGTCAATCCAATAACGCCCCGGAATGCCACCGCCGGTGTCCAGGATGCGGCCGAAGCCGTACCCCGGCACATACACCTGCATGCCCTTCATGTTGCGATACCACGGCACGGTGACCGCAACGACGCCCTTCTGCAGCCGCGCGCCGCTGGCCGTGGTGGAACTGCAGCGTCCGCCGCCCACCCGGCACGGCGAATACGAGGTGGCATACACCCGCACCGCGCGCCAATAGCGCACCGGCCCCTCGGGGGTGTCCAGGGTGCGGATGACGATTTTGGTGCCATAGCCCACCACCCGCGGCTGCGGCGGCTGCACCACCCATTCGCCCAAGGCCCGGCGCTGCGCCTCCTGGCCGTCCACATACCGCACCCGTTCCCAGCGCATCTGCACGCCCGGCCGCCCCTCTTGCACCACCTGGATGGTGTCGAGCGGCACATCGGGCAACGGGCGGGTCTCCTGGTCATAGGGGATGCTTTCCTGCACCGTGAGCCAGGTCTCGCGCACCCGGTGCACTTGCAGGGGGACGTCCTCCGGTAGGGGCGCGGTCTCGTCGGGTTCCACCGTGTCCAGTCCCAGCAGCGGCACTCCGGCCTGCCACAAGGCTTCCCCCACCGTCGTGGCCGCCACCCGCGCGGTGACCTCGCCCGCGGGCGTGCGCAGGGTCACGCCCCGCGCGGGATGCCATTGCCAGCCCTCGGGCGTCGCCACCAGTCGGTCCGCGGGGTGCAGTGGCAGCCCGGCCGCGCTCAGGGCCAGGCGCGGGTCGGCGCTGGGCGACCACACCACCCCCCGTTGGCCCTGGGGTGTGGACCACGACCGGGCGTGCGCGCGCCGCACATCCAACAGCGCGACCTGCACGCCCTCGGGCCAGGGTCGTTCGGCCTGCCAGGGCTGACCGTTGAGCCGCACCTCATCGCCGGGGAACCACGGCACGCCGACCTGGCTCAGCGCATCTGCGGGGAAAGCGCCGGTCACGGCCACCTGGGCCACCACCTCGCCGTCCACCCGCACCACCACCTGCCGCGGCCGCGCGGCTGCCGGGGGCGACGCGGTGCCAACGGGTGCGCTCAGGCCCAGGGCCAGCAACACCAGTCCGGCCGCCACCAGGCCCATCGCCAGCGGATAGCGCCACATGGCCTCACTCCAGGCGTTGGTCGCACACATGCCGAAAGCCGCAGGCCCGGCAGCGGGCCCGCTTCTCGTGCGACCGGGGGACTTCGCGCCAGGACGCGGCCTGACGCATCAGCGCCAGCACGCCCAACAAGCGCCGCTCCAACTCGGGCGTGAACTCGACGCGAAACGTGCGCTGGGGATAGCGGATGAACCCGTAGGGCGCGGGTTGACCCAGCACCCGCCGGATGAGCAGCCCGTAGGCCGCCAACTGGTAGATGTGGCCTTCGTAGGGCTGGTCCGGCGTGCGCCCCGACTTGACCTCCACCGGGATGTAGCCCTCCGCGCGGACCACGATGTAATCGGGCTTGCCGACCAGGTTCAGGTCCGGGTCGTACAAGGGACGGGCCACGGTGCGGCGGGCCCCTGAGTCGTCATAGGCCACAGCACCCTGCGGCAGGCCCAGTTGGCGATACTCCCGGCGGGCCCACAGCCACAACCCCAGCGCGGTCACCATCAAGGCGGCCAGGCAAACGGGCATCATGGCCGCATTGTACCATGCGCCAACACCTCTCTTATGTTTCGCTAACAACCCTCTTATACGCCCTCTCTACAATGAGGTTGTCCGGCGGTGCGCCTCAGGGGCGTGGCCGCCGGGCCTGTGTGGACGCGTTGGACGACCACAACCTGGATTAACTTTGTCTGTTACGAGGAGGACACTCCCATGAACTTCGAGAAATACACGCAAAAGTCGCGTGAAGCCGTGGTGCGTGCGCAGCAACTGGCGCGCGAACGGCATCATCAGACCATCGAACCGCTGCATCTGCTGGCCGCGCTCTTGGAGCAGGAAGAGGGCGTGGTGCCGGCCATCGTGACCCGCATTGCGGGCAGCCCCGCGGCCCTGCGGGAAGAGGTCCACAAGGAACTGGAGCGCAAGCCCAAGGTCTACGGCGGGCAAACCGATGTGGGCCTTTCGCGACCCGCGGCCGAGGTGCTGGACGCCGCGGAACGCTACGCCAAGGGCATGCAGGACGAGTATGTCTCCACCGAGCATATCCTGCTGGCCCTGGCCGACAACCCGCAGGTGGGGCGCCTGCTCGACCAGTACGGCATCACCAAAGAAGCCATTCTCAAGGCCCTGGCCGAGATTCGCGGCAGCAAGCGGGTGACCAGCGAGAACCCCGAGGAGACCTACCAGGCCCTGGAGAAGTACGGCCGCGACCTGACCGCGCTGGCCCGCCAGGGCAAACTCGACCCCGTCATCGGCCGGGATCGGGAAATTCGGCGGGTGATTCAGATTCTCTCCCGCCGCACCAAGAACAACCCCGTGCTCATCGGCGACCCCGGCGTGGGCAAGACCGCCATCGTCGAGGGTCTGGCCCAGCGCATCGTCAAGGGCGATGTGCCCGAGGGCCTGAAGAACAAGCGCATCGTGCAACTGGACATGGGCGCGCTGCTGGCCGGGGCCAAATACCGGGGCGAATTCGAGGAACGCCTCAAGGCCGTGCTGCAGGAAATCCAGGACGCCAAGGGCCAAATCATCCCCTTCATCGACGAAGTGCACACCGTGGTGGGTGCGGGCAAGGCCGAAGGCGCGATGGACGCGGGCAACATTCTCAAGCCCATGCTGGCCCGCGGCGAATTGCGCATGATCGGCGCCACCACGGTGGACGAGTACCGCAAGTACATCGAGAAGGACGCGGCCCTGGAGCGCCGCTTCCAGCCCGTGTATGTGAGCGAGCCCAGCGTGGAGGACACCATCAGCATCCTGCGCGGGCTCAAGGAGCGTTACGAAGTCCATCACGGCGTGCGCATCACCGACCCCGCGGTGATTGCCGCCGCGGTGCTCTCCAACCGCTACATCACGGACCGCAAACTGCCCGACAAGGCCATTGACCTCATCGACGAGGCCGCGGCCCGGCTGCGCACCGAGATTGACTCCAAGCCCAAGGCCCTGGACGAGGTCGAGCGCCAAATCATGCAACTGGAAATCGAACGCGAGGCCCTGAAGAAGGAAAAGGACCCGGCCTCGCGCGAGCGGCTGCAAAAACTGGAGAAGGAACTGGCCGACCTGCGGGAGAAGGCCAACCAGTTGCGCGCCCGCTGGCAGGAAGAGAAGAAGGCCATCGAGGACCTGCACCGCATCAAGGAGGAAATCGAGCAGACGCGCATCGAAATCGAGCAGGCCGAGCGGGCCTACGACCTGGAGAAGGCTTCGTACCTGCGCTACGGCAAGTTGCAGGAACTGGAGCAGCAACTCAAAGAAAAGGAAGCCCGCCTCAAGGAACTGCAGAAGGACGGCGCGCTGCTGCGGGAAGAGGTCACCGAGGAGGAGATTGCCGAGGTGGTCTCCGAGTGGACCGGCATCCCGGTGAGCAAACTGCTGGAGGGCGAGCGCGAGAAACTCATCCGCCTGGAGGACTACCTGCACCAGCGCATCGTGGGCCAGGACGAGGCCGTGCGCGCGGTGGCCAACGCCATCCGCCGGGCCCGCGCCGGGCTGCAGGACCCCAACCGGCCCATCGGCTCGTTCATCTTCTTAGGCCCCACGGGCGTGGGCAAGACCGAGTTGGCCAAGGCCCTGGCCGAGTTCCTCTTCGGCGACGAGAAGGCCCTCATCCGCATCGACATGGGCGAATACCAGGAGAAGCACTCGGTGGCCCGGCTCATCGGCGCGCCGCCGGGGTATGTGGGCTACGAAGAGGGCGGCCAGTTGACCGAAGCCGTGCGGCGTCGGCCCTACAGCGTCATCCTCTTCGACGAAATCGAAAAGGCCCACCCCGAGGTCTTCAATGTGCTGCTGCAGTTGCTGGACGACGGTCGCCTGACCGACGGGCAGGGCCGCACCGTGGACTTCCGCAACACCATCGTCATCATGACCAGCAACCTGGGCAGCGAACTGTGGATGCGGCCCGTGCACCCCAGCCGGGAGGAAATCCAGCAGGTGCTGCAGAAGTTCTTCCGGCCCGAGTTCCTCAACCGCATTGACGAAATCGTGGTCTTCCGGCCGCTGAACAAGGACGACATGCGCAAGATTGTGGACATCCAAATCGCGCGGGTGAACGAGCGCCTGGCCGAGAAGCGCATCCGGCTGGAAGTGACGGACCGGGCCAAGGACTACCTGGCCGAGGTGGGCTACGACCCCGACTTCGGCGCCCGGCCCCTCAAGCGGGCCATCCAGCGGGAATTGCTGGACCCCCTGTCGCTGAAGGTGCTGGCCGGCGAAATCCAAGAGGGCGACACCGTGCAGGTGGACCTGGCCGACGACGGCAAGGGCCTGACCTTCAAGGTCATCGCCCGCGCGGAGCCCGAAGGCGAAGAGACGCCCGCCGGCGAAGTGGTGGAAGGCCAGACGGCCTGAGCCGGTGGCGAATCCGGGCCTGGGTAGGGGCCGCGCCCCCCGCGCGGCCCCGGACTTTTTAAGGCCTCGCCCCCGCAGCCGGCGGTATAATATCCGCATGACGACCGTAACCCCCTCCGCCGCCTGGAGCCCGTGGGGATGGCTCTGGCGGACCGGCCTGGCGGCCCTGGCATTGGCCGCGTTTTTCATCACCTGGCGGCCGCGGCAACTGGCCACCTGGGGGCAGGCCTGGCTGGTGGGCGAACCCCAGGATACCGACATGCTGGCCGCGCTGCAGGCCGCGCCCACCTGGGCCCCACCGCCGCCCGCGGCCATCGGCATCGTCGCGGGGCACTCGGGCGCCCAGGGCGACCCCGGCGCCACCTGCCCCGACGGTACCACCGAGGCCGAGGTCAACCGCGCGGTCGCGCTGCTGGTGCAGGCCCGCCTGCGGGCCCTGGGTTACGACGCGGTGGTGTTGGACGAATTCGACCCGCGGCTGCACGGGTTCCACGGGCCCGCGCTGGTGTCCATCCACGCGGACGCGTGCCTGCGTCGCGAAGACCTGACGGGCTTCAAGGTAGCCTTGTCGGCCGCGTTGCAGCGCCGCGACGATGTGGCCACGCTGGCCCGGGCCAATCGCCTCAAGGCCTGCCTGGTGGAAGCCTATCGGCAGGCCACGGGGCTGGCCTATCACCCTTACACCGTGACCCGCGACATGACCGAATATCATGCCTTCTCCGAAATCGCGCCCGACACCCCCGCGGTCATCATCGAGGTGGGCTTCTTGGGGCAAGATTACGACTTGCTGGTGCACCGGCCCGAGGTGGTCGCGCAGGGCATCGTAGACGGCCTGTTGTGCTTCCTGGAGGGAAACTGAGATGAACGGCCCGCGGCGTCGCGCATGGCAGGCCCTGCAACACGCCCGGGCGGCTTTGCAGCGCGGTGACCGGGACACGGCCCGGGCCTGGGCCCGCCGCGCGGTGCGTCTGGCCCCTACCTGGGATGTGCCGTGGACGCTGCTGGGCCTGCTGACCGCAGAGCCCGCCGCGCGGGCCGCGTATCTGCGCCAGGCCCTGCGCCTGAACCCGCGCAACCGCCGCGCCGCGCAAGCCCTGGCCCGCCTGCGAACCCGGCGCTCGCGACGCACCACGCGGGTGATTGCCGCGCCGCGTCGCGGGCGAACCCGAGCCCGAACCCCTCGCGGCCTGCGCGTGAGTTGGGCCGTGGTGGGGCTGCTCTGGGGAGCGGTGGTGGTGTTGTTGGCGCTCTCGGGTTGGATGGGCTGGCACATCGCCCGGGCCGCGGCCGAGCCTTCGCCCCTGCCCTGGGCGGTGGTAAGCCCCACGGCCAGCGCCACGCCGTGGCAGCCCGCGCCGGACACGCCGACGCCCACCCCTTCGCCGTCGCCTACAC
>WGAK01000198.1 GCA_015494815.1 Anaerolineales bacterium
TCGGGGGCGAGGGCAACGCTGGACAAGCCAAGGCTTACGGAGCATGTTAGCCCTCCGGAGTGCGGGGATGGGTGGCCAAAAGGCATGGGCAGAGGCCTGGGCCCTTATGAGCCAGGCTCTCTGACCTTCCCACCAACTTGGGACACACCCGACAAATCCCTCCGATTTGACAGAAGGGCGAAGAGTCGTACAATGTAAGGCGAGACCCGATTTATCTCCTTGTAGCGGAGAAGTAAGATGGTAGGCGGATTGGCTACCCTGACGAGCAAAGGGCAGATTACCCTGCCCAAAGAGGTGCGCGAGCAGTTGCAGTTGCGGCCCAAGGACCAACTCCTCGTCACCGTACAGGGCGACCGCATCATCCTGATTCCCATTCGCGTGCGCCCGCTGACGGAGTTGTTCGGCGCACTTCCTGTGGAAGGGCCTGTGCCTGACCTGAGCGAAATCCGCGAGCAAATCCGCTGGGAACTGGGTCGTCGCATTGCGGAGGGGGAAGAATGAAGCCTGCCTATGTAGACACCAATGTGCTCTTGCGATTTATCACCGGCGCGCCCAAAACCCAGGCCCAAAAAGCCAGACAGTTGTTCGCCGCGGCCGAGCGGGGCGAAGTCACCTTGCTTCTGGACGCTATCACCGTGGCCGAAGCCGTGTGGGTACTGACCTCTTTCTACAAATTTGGCAAGTCTCAGGTCAAAGACGTCCTCATTCCGCTCCTGGCCAATCCCGGCATTTGGATGCACGACAAACCCGGCGTATTGGTGGCCCTCACCCTCTACGCGGAACTGAATGTGGACTTCGTGGACGCGCTGCTCAGCGTGCACATGCAGCGGGTTGGCGTGTCCCGCATCGTGTCCTATGACGAGCACTTCGACCGCCTGCCCGGCGTGCGCCGCGTGTCGCCTGTCGAAGCCTTAACCGAGGGCTAAACGCTCGGTGCGTTACCGAGGTGCGCCTGTCCTCCCGGCACGGCGCTTGAAAGGCGAGCCACGGTGCGCCATCCTGACCTGCCGAGCCGCGTCGCAAGGCCGGAACCGCGACAGCCCACAGGCCACAAAGAACACGAGGCCGGAACCATGCCCGTCGAACGCGTGTACACCCTGACCGACCCGCTGACCCGGCATCCCCTGACCGTGCGGGTGCGCAAAGACCGCCGCCTGAAGAAGTCGGCCCGCTGGGAGCGACGCCCCGACGGCTCGCTGTTGGTGCGCGTACCGGCGCGCCTGCCCTGGTCCCGAGTCGAGCCCATCTTGGACGACATTGCCGGGCAATTGACGCGCGAGGCGCAGCGCGCGGCCCGGCGCACCGACGCGGATTTGGCCCGCCGCGCGCACGAGGTCAACCGCCGTTTCTTCGGCGGCCGGGTACCGTGGGTGGCCATCCGCTGGGCGCCCAACATGAAGCAGCGCCTGGGCAGCGTAAGCCTGGGCGGGCGCACCCACGGCCACATTCGCATTGCCGCGCGACTGCGTACCTGGCCGGGCTGGGTGCTGGATTATGTCATTGCCCACGAGTTCGTGCACCTGCTGCTACCCGACGAAGGGCACAGCCCCCGCTTTTGGGAAACGCTGCAGCAGGCCTACCCGCGCACCGAGCGCGCCCGGGGCTTCATCCAGGGCTATTTCTTCGCCTTGGGCGAGCCGCCCCTAACGGAAGACGAGGTATAACCCCGCGCGGCCGGGTGGCCTTCAAGCCAGCAGGGCCTGCACCAGTGCGCCGTACCCCAGCATGACCACGAAGATGAGCAAAAAGGTGACCACGATGGCTGCGAAGGCCTGCCACAGGCGCACCTGCGCGTACGCGCGTAGACCCACCAGCAAGGCAAGGTTGTAGAGCAGCCAGAAGAGCACGCCGACCCACACCGCACCCGGCAGGAGCAGCCCGACCAGGGCGCCCAACACACTCCAGACCACCGCGGCCGCGTAGACCACCAGCAACCCGCGGTAAGGCACCCGGGCCTTGAACAGCCGCAACACGCCTTGCATCACCCAGGCGCTGCCGAAGGTGCCGATGGCCATGCTCCCGGCCTGGGCCAGGGCCGCGGCCAGGCCTTGCAAGCCCATGCGGGCCAGGCCACTGTCGCCGCTGTTGCCTCGAAAGTAGGCTACCACGGCCTCGAGCGCGATGTACAGCACCAGCCAGGCCAGCGCCGGCGCCAGCGAGGCGGCCTCATGTGCCGCGCGGCGCATTTGGCGGCCGCGAAAGGTCAGCCCGGCCTGCGCCAAGGTTCCCATTCGTGCCCACATGTCGCCCTCCTTTGCCTACAAGAGCCTCGGACACCGTCCTGCACCCTCAGCATACCGCCGCGGGAGCATGAGTATCGTCCGCATCGTGCGGGGGTCAGCCTCGTGCCGTTTAGCCGCCCACCGCGGTGTAGCGCCGCAATCCGGCCCGCCACAGGGTCAGGGCCGCGCTCAGCCACAGCCCCACGGCCAGCAGGGCCGCGGCCACGTGCGGCAGGGGCGGCACGCCCAGCAGGGCCTGGGTGGGGAAGTTGGCCACCACCAGCACGGGCACGCCCCAGGTGAACAGCGCCCGGCTCGCCCCGCGAAAGATGCCCTCGGGGTACCCGGCTAAGCGGAAGAGTTCGGCCAGCAGCGAGGGCATGGCGTAGACCTGGGTCACCCAGAAGGCCAGGGAGACCACCGCTAAGGTGATGGCGTAGCGCGCGGCCACGCCCAGCCCCAGCAGTAGCGCGAACCAGGCCCACTGCGCGAGGGTGGGGCGCAGGCCCAGCGCGTGCAGCGCGTAGCCGCCCAAGGCCAGGGGCAGGGCCAGCGCGGGCGCGTCGTACAGGCGCATCCGGCCCACCGAGAAGGTGAACAGCGGCGCCACGGGCTTGGTGAGGATGCCGTCCAGTTCGCCCTGCCAGATGAGGTCGGGGATCCAGAGCAGGCCCCGCCCGACGAACAGGCTGTAGAGGCTTTGGGCCAGTTCGTTGACCGCGATGAGCAGCCAGACCTGCTCCCGCCGCCAGCCCGCGATGGCGGGCACGTGCAGGTACAGGGCCTCGAAGAAGACCCAGGCCGTGCCCAGCCACAGCGCGTGGGCCAGCA
>WGAK01000199.1 GCA_015494815.1 Anaerolineales bacterium
CCAGCGGACGTAGGCCAGCCCGGCCAGCCCTTCCGCGCAATAAGGCGCCTCGGGCAATCGCTCCACCGCCTGGCGGTAGGCCTGCTCCGCCTGGGCCCAGCGTTGCAGACCGCAATAAGCGTGCCCCAGCGCGGCCAGGGCGAAGGCCTCCACATGCCGCTCACCGCTGGCGGCCGCCAGCGCCACCGCTTCCCGGGCCAGGTCAAGCGCGCGCTCATACTCACCCCGTAACACGCACAGCCGGGCCCATCCCTCCAGGATGTTCTTTCGGACCGCTTCGAAGCGAAAGGTGCGGCTCAACTCCAGGGCCTTTTGGAAGGCTTCCTCGGACTGCTCCCATTCCCCCAGTTCGCGCCAGGCGTCACCCAGGTTGTTGTACAACACCGAAGCCGTGCCTCCATCCTCCAACTCCAGCACCATCTCCAGCGCCTTCTGCCAGTAGGCGACGGCTTCCCGATAGCGACCACGCCGAATATTGGCCGCGCCCAATGCGGAATAAAGCGCCCGCTTCAGCCATAGGTCATCAATAGCCTCCAACAGCGCATTTGCCTCGGCATCCAACTCCGGAGTCTCGTAGTCCATTTCGAGCAACCAGGCCAGGATTTCCGCCTCGCCGGAGCGGTCGCCGAGGGCGCGCGCCAGGGCCAGGGCCTGCAGGTAATGCCCGCGGCTGGCGGCAAACGCCCCCTGCATGAAAAGCAGGACGCCCCACTGCAGGTGAAAGGCCACCCGCTGAGGCGGGGCAAGGCGCTCCGGCGGGGGAAGGCTTTCCAACAAGGCGCGGGCCCGGCCGTAAGCCGCCAGCCGGTTGCACACCTGCACCTGCGCCAGAAGCGCCGCGCGGCTCAGAGGCTCGGGGGCCTGGGTGCGCGCCGCTTCCAGCAGGGCTTCTCCCTCGTGCAGGCGCCCTGTCAGAAAAAGCAGACGCGTCCATGCCGGCAACGCGGTCGCCCACAGGTCGTGCCTGGCGTGCGCCACCGCCCAGCGCCAGGCACCTTGCAGGTTGTCCCATTCCAGGCGCAGACGCTGCACCGCGGGGAAGGGATGCGGGCCGTAAAGTTCGTTTTGCTGCGACGCCAGCCAGCCCAGGTAGTAGTGCGCATGTCTGCGCCTCGCCTCCTCCTGCTCCTCAGAGGTCATCTGCTCCCAGGCGAACTGACGCACCAGTTCGTGCATGGTATAGCGGCCATCCTGATGACGCAGCAAGGCGCGGCGCACCAGAAGGGTCAGGTCTTCCGGCGTGGCCCCCAGCACGACCTCGGCGGCCTCGCGGGTGCAGCCGCCGCGAAAGACGGCAAAATGTGTGAACACGCGCTGTTGTTTCGGGCTCAACAAGGCGTATGAGCCCTGGAGGACGGCCTGCATGCTGCGATGCCGGGGGCGTGCGTCCGGCCTCGTGGTGCGCAACGCCGTGGGGTTCGTCACCACTTGCCTGGCAATCTCGTCCACCGGCAGGCGCTCGGCCCAACCGGCAGCCAGTTCCAGGGCCAGCGGCCAGCCGTCCAGGGCATGACAAATGCGGAGCAGGGCTGGCATCACCTCCGGCGTCGGGCGAAAGTCGGCCGCCACGCGGCGTAGTCGGTCCACCAGTAAGCGCAGGCTGGGAGCCTTGACATCATGCTCACCCGCGGGCAGGGGCAAGCCGTGCAGTTTCCGCACGGTTTCCTGGTGCAACCCCAAAGGCTTCCGCGAAGTCGCCAGCACGGTCAGGCGAGGCGCGGCCCGTAGCAATTTCCAAATGAACTCGCCCGCGGCCGGTAGATGCTCCAGGTTGTCGAGGACGAGCAAACTGGCCTCCCCCCGCAAGTGGCGGCTCACGGCCTCGAAAGCCGTTTCGTCGGCGTAGGTCTGCCAGCCACAGGCCTCCAGCACGGCGCGGGCGAGAGGAACATCGCCCGGCTCTCGAACCTCGCTCAGGGGCACAAACCACACCCCTCCGGGGAAGCGCGAGGGAATCGTCGCCAGGGGGCGGGTAAAGAGGCGCGCGGTGGCCAGCGCCAGACGGGTCTTGCCCATGCCCCCCAGACCGGTGAGGGTCAGCAAGCGTCCCTCGGAAGAGGCCAACCACAGGGCCAGGTCGTCCCGCTCTTCCCAACGCCCGAAGAAAGGTGTGGGCTCTTCGGGCAGGTTATGCGGAATCGGCGCCAAGGGGGCGACGCGCTTTTCCCGGTAGGCCTGCGCCCGCTGAAACAACATGCGCAGAGGCAGCGGGGGATGCTCGCCGTAGGCTGCGAGGTGTTCGGCATAGTCAGCATAATGGCGCATGGCGGCGCGATACTCCCCCTGGGCCAGGTAAGCCTGCATCAGTTGCTGATGAGCGGTTTCGTGTTCGGCATCGAGCGCCAGTTGGCGGCGCGCCAGGCGTTCCATGTGCCGGAGCAGACCGGCCCGGCCGTACGCGGCAGCCAGCCGGGCCAGGGCCAGCAGCGCCTGTCGCCGGTAGCGCGTGCGCCATCCCTCCAGCCATGCCGCGTAGAAATCGGTCAGGAGGTCAAAGCCCAGCAAGAGATCGCCGGCGTACAGGTCAACCGCCTCTTGCAAGAAAGGAAGGGCGACATACGGCGTCTGCTCCGGCGGACGGTCCAGGTACGGCTCCGCCTGGGCCATGGCCGCCTCGAAGCGGTACACATCCACTTCTACGGGGTAGGCCGGGTTCCAACGGAGGGCATCGCCTGTGACAAGAATGGGCGGCGCTCCGCCAGGGGCCTCGGGGAGCGTCTGGCGCAGGCGCAGCAGCGTCTGGCGCAAGTTGCGCCGGCCTTTGGCTTCCAGTGTATCGGGCCACAGCAAGGGGACGATGCGCTCGCGGGGTTGCCAGGTTGTGCGTTCCAGGAGCAGGTAGGCCGCCAGCGCCGCGGTGTTTCTGGTCGGAAAGGATAGCGCAGCACCGCCCAAGGTGGCCCGAAAATGCCCAAAAAGCGTGAAGCGAATCATACGCACCACAAGGGGGGACGGAAAGGCCTTTGAATTCTATCACGGTTTGTGACGGTTTTGTAACGCCGGATGTGGAAAATGGTGAGCAACCCGCTCCTCCCTTTTTTGTCGGCAGGAGGGGCGGTAGCCTCTTCAAACCAAGGAGTTTGTGCGATGCGAAAGGCCCTTGTTTTGTTCTTCTTCGCAGGGGTGTTGGTGATGATGGGTTGCACCGCGCCATCGGCGGCGCAGCAGGGAACGATGGGCACCGAGCCGACGACCGCCGCGCCAAATGGCCAACAGGCCAACGCGCCGGCCGCAACCCCTTCCCCTGCCCCGACGGCAACGGCCGCACCCATGACGGAGACCGACTCCGGGAGTATGCTCACTCTGAACATTGTCCC
>WGAK01000200.1 GCA_015494815.1 Anaerolineales bacterium
CTGGCCCTGTTCGAGGCCCGGCGCACCCTCAGGCAGGCCATGCAGGCCGTGACCGGCCAGGCAGCCCTGCCGCACTTCGATGTGGCCGAGGCCACTTTCGTCCTCTCCTTCGGCGCCAACTTCATGGAAACCTGGCTGTCGCCCGTGGCCTTCAGCCGGGCCTACGGCCACATGCGCCGCGGGCGGCCCGGCGTGCGGGGGCTGTTCGTGCAAATCGAGCCCCGCATGTCCATGACCGCGGCCAGCGCGGACAAATGGGTTCCCGCCAGGCCGGGCACCGAAGGCAAGGTTGCGCTGGCCATCGGGCGCTTGGCCGCGGAAATGCGCGACGGCGAGGTGCCACCGGCCTTCGATGTGGACGTGGAGGCCATTGCGGAAGAGGCCGGTGTCGAGATGGCCCTGCTGGAGAAAATCGCCCATTACTTCGCCACCGCGGAGAAGCCGCTGGCCATCCCCGGCGCGGCCGCGCTGGGGCACACCAACGGGTTGGAAACCGCGCAGGCCATCCTGGCCCTCAACGCCTGGGCCGGCAACTTCGGCCAGGCCGGGGGCGTGCAGATGCTGCCCGCGGCGCCCATCTACGAAGACCGCGACGCGGCCAGCCTGAAAGACATGGCCGACCTGGTGCGCCGCATGAAAGCCGGCGAGGTCAAGGCCCTGCTGGTGCACGGCGTCAACCCGGTCTTCGAACTGCCCGCGGGGCTGGGCTTCGCCGAGGCCCTGGAGAAGGTCGAGACCGTCATTTCCTTCTCGCCCTTCTACGACGAAACTGCGGCCCAGGCCGATTACATCTTCCCCGACCACACGCCCCTGGAGTCATGGGGTTACCAGAAGGTGCGCGTGGGCGCGGACCGCATGACCGTGACCGCGTCGCAGCCGGTGGTGGTGCCCTTGTACGACACCAAAGCCACCGCGGACGTGCTGCTGGCCGCGGTGCAGGCCGTGGGCGGCGCGGTGGCCGAGGCCGTGCCTTACAAGGACGAGGTCGAGTTCGTGCAGCAGGCCGTGGCCAACCTGATGCAGGCCCAGGGCGGCATCTTCGCAGAGGCCACGCCCAAGGCCTTCTGGGGTCGCTTCTTGCAGCACGGCGGCTGGTGGACCGCGGAGCCCGCGGCTTTCGAGGCGGTGGACGCGGCCGCGGCGTTGCAGCAGCCCATCCAGGTGCCCGAGGCTACCTTTGCCGAGGGTGAGTTCCACCTGGTGGTGTACCCGCACCCCATCTTGGGCGATGGCGCGGGGGCCAACCGGCCCTGGCTGCAAGAGACCCCCGAGCCCATGACCACGGTCATGTGGAACTCGTGGGTAGAAGTGAACCCCGAGACGGCCCAGGAGTTGGGCCTGCGGCACGACGACATCGTGGAAGTCCGCTCGCCGTATGGCCGGGTGTACGCCGCGGTGTATGTGTACCCCGGCATTCGGCCCGACACCGTGGCCCTGGCCTTCGGGCAGGGGCATGAAGCCTTGGGCCGCTGGGCCGAAGGGCGGGGCGTCAACCCAGCCAAGTTGCTGGGCGCGCAAACCAACCGGGCCGGCGATTTGGCCTGGGGCAGCGTGCGGGTCACCCTGCGCAAGACGGGCCGTCGGCGGCCTTTGGCCCGCAAGGAGCACCTGGTCGGCGTGTACGGCGACGGGGTAGCCAAGTAAGGAGAGGCGCGTTATGGCTGGTGGTAACGGACACGAAGAACACACCAAATGGGTCATGGTCATTGACCTGGACCGCTGCAATGGCTGCGGCGCGTGCGTGACCGCGTGCGCCATGGAGAACAATGTGGCCTTTGTGGGCGAAGAAGAGAACGCGTACGGCCGGGGTATGCACTGGCTGCGCCTGCAACGCTACTGGGAGGGCGAGGGCGACGACCTGCGGGTGCGCTACATTCCCACCATGTGCCAGCAGTGCAGCAATGCGCCCTGCGAGCCTGTGTGCCCGGTGTATGCCACCCTGCACAGCGAGGCCGAGGAACTCAACCTGCAGGTCTACAATCGCTGCATCGGCACCCGCTACTGCGCCAACAACTGCCCTTATGTGGCGCGCACGTTCAACTGGTTCGACTACGAATGGCCCGAGCCGCTGAACTTCCAACTCAACCCCGATGTCACCGTGCGGCGGCGGGGCATCATGGAAAAGTGCACGTTCTGCATCCAGCGCATCCGCCGGGCCGAGGAAGACGCCAAGGCCGAGGGCCGCGAGGTGTACGACGGCGAGGTGCAGCCCGCGTGCGCGCAGGCGTGCCCCACCGAGGCCATCGTCTTTGGCAACTGGCGCGACCCCAACAGCCGGGTGCGCCAACTGGCCGCCAGCGAGCGGGCCTTCAAACTGGAAGAGGCGCTGGGCACCGAGCCCAAGGTCATCTACCTGGCAGGAGGGCGCCATGAGTTCTGAGTTCCACCCCCGTAACGAAGCCGAAGCCCGCCACATCGAGGCCCTGAAGCAGGAGCATCTGCTTCTGGACCACAAAACGCGCGCCGAAATGAACGACATGGTCATGGAGGCGGTGGAAGACACCAGCCGGGAGTGGAAGATTGCCGTTACCGTGCTGGGCCTGGTCACCGCGGTGACCCTGTTCGGCGCGTGGGGCTACATGATGCTCAACGGCCTGGGCCTGGCGGGCATCCGGCGGCCCATCTACTGGGGTCTGTTCATCGTCTCCTTCGTCTTCTGGATTGGCATCAGCCACGCGGGCACGTTCGTGTCGGCCATCTTGCGGGTGTTCAAGGCCGAGTTCCGTCGGCCCTTCACCCGCGCGGCGGAGTTGATGACCACCTTCGGCCTGGCCGCGGCCGGTTTGTACCCCCTGGTGCACCTGGGCCGCACCTGGCGCTTCTACTGGATGATGCCTTACCCCAACCAACGCTGGCTGTGGCCCAACTGGCGTTCCCCCCTGCTGTGGGACTTCTTCGCCATCAACACTTATCTTATCGGCAGCACCCTGTACCTCTACCTGCCGCTCATCCCCGACATGGCCATGGCCCGCGACCGCAGCACCGGCTGGCGGCGAGCGGTGTATGGCCTGCTGGCCCTGGGCTGGCGGGGCACCGAGCAGGAGTGGAAGAACCTGCAGAAGGCCATCCAGATTTTCGCCTGGGCCATCATCCCCGTGATGTTCTCGGTGCACACCATCGTGTCGTGGGACTTCGCGGTGGCCATGAAACTGGGCTGGCATTCCACCATCTTCGGGCCCTACTTCATCATCGGCGCGTTGCTCTCGGGCATTGCGGCGGTGAACGTGGTGCTCTTCACCGTGCGGGCCACCACCAAGAACATGCGCTACTTCATCCGGCCTGAGCATTTCGACGCTCTGGGCAAGTTGCTGCTCATCATCTCCCTCTCGTGGGCCTACTTCTTCTTCAACGAGTTCATCCTGGAATGGTACGGCGGCGAGCACACCATCAAGGAAATCCTCAAATTCTACATGTTCGGCGACATCGCGCCCGTGTGGTGGACCATGGTGACCTGCAATGTGTTCATCCCCGGCCTGTTGCTGTGGAACCGCAAGTTCCGGCGCACGCCGTGGTTGATGTTCATCATGGGCATCGTGGTCAACATCGGCATGTTCGCGGAGCGCTATGTCATCGTGACCGGCGCGCTCAGCCGCAACCGCTTCCCCTTCGACTGGGGCTGGTATGAGCCGAAGTTGGTGGAAATCTCCATCGTGTTCGGCACCTTCATGCTCTTCCTTTTCCTGTACACCCTGGCGGCCCGCTTCCTGCCGCTCATCCCGGTGTGGGAAGTGGAAGAGGGGCAGCACTCGCACACCTGGCGGCGCATTGGCAAGGCCGTGCTGCCCGCGGTGAGCGACCTGGAGTCCCTGGACTAAGGAGGGCGTCATGGACATGGAACAATATTACGGGCGCTATGAGCCGCGCATGTTCGTGGCCGTGTTCGACGATGTGGAACGGGTTCCGGCCGCGCTGGACGCCCTGCGCCAGGTAGGTGTCACCGACGATTTCATCCAGGTGCAAACGGGCGTGCCGTATGCCAGCAGCATCTTGGGCCGCCCGCGGGTATGGAGCGCGGTGCCCAAGTATGGCCTGACGGGCGCGGTCATCGGCTTTGGCCTGGGGCTGTTCTTCACCCACGGCACGGCCTGGCTCTACCCGCTGCGGGTGGGTGGTATGCCGCTGTATTCGGTGCCGCCCAGCCTGGTGTTGCTCTTCGAACTCACCATGTTGGGCCTGCTGGTGTCGTCCTTCATCGGCGTGCTGGTGGAGTCGCTGTTGCCGCCGGTGGGCAAGCCCCCGGTGGGCAACCGGGTGTACCACCCCGCGGTGAGCGATAGCGCCATTGCCATCTTCTTCCAAACCTCGCGCGTCCTGGCCGACGAGGCCCTGCAGGCTTTGCGCGGCGTGGGCGCGCACGAGGTCACCGAAGTGGAGGGGTCGTTCGTATGAAAGGTTTACGCCTCTTCGTCATCCTGACGCTGTTGGGTGGGCCCCTCGTTGTGGGCATGCTGTTCACCTACGAGGTCATCAAGGTGGATTGGGTCTCCATGATGGAGAACCAGCCTTCGTATCGGCCGATGGAAGACCCGCTGCCGGTGCCTGCCGATTCGGTTCCCTACATGGCCGACTATGTCAAGTATGTGGGCGTGCCGGACAATCCCGTGCCCGCGGACGAGGTATCGCTGCAGCGGGGCGAGGCCCTGTATCAAATCCATTGCTCGGTGTGCCACGGCCCCAAGGGGCAGGGCGATGGCGTGATGGCCCAGCACGGCCTTCACCCGGCCAACCTGACCACTTCGGCCCTGGACGACAAGGGCATGTTCCTCTTCATCACCAACGGCACCCCCAACATGCCCCCCATGCGCGAGAATCTGACCGTGCGGGACCGCTGGGATGTCATCAACTACATCCGCTCCCTGCAGGCCCAGGCCGGGCAGTGACGCCCCCTGCATCGTCCCGAGGAGGTGACGCCGTATGCGCACACGAAGTTTGTTGTGGTTGACCGTGGCTTTGGTGGCCGTGCTGGTGGCGGGTTGCGGCATCCAGGGCGCGCCCAACTTCGCCCAGGCCGAGCACACGCCCTTCCCCTTCACCGACCTGGACGGGCAGGCCTGCCAGGCCACTTTCGAGGCCGATGTGTTGCCGTTGTTCACCCAGGCCGGGGTGTGGTATGACGGCTCGCCGCCCTGCATTGCCTGCCACAACAAGAACATGGTAGGCACGCAGTCCAACGCGGGCATGAGCCTGGAGACTTACGAAGACATCCTGGCCGGCTCCTACCGCAGCGGCCCCGACGCCCAGGGGAACGATATCTTGGGCGGCGGCAACTGGGAGCAGTCCATCCTTTACGACCGCCTGGTCGCGCGTAAGGACATGCCCCTGGGCCGCCCGGCCGATTCGCCCGACAAAGGGCTGGAAATCCTCGCCGGCGCTCCGGTCGGTGAGGAACAATAAGCGCCGCCGGAGGTTCGCCTCGCGCAGCAGCGCCTCACGACCCCAACGGCTCGCCGTACTTCGCGGCGGGCCGTTTGCGTTCCGGCGGCCCGCATCTTTGGCCGAATGGCAGTTGTCGAGCGTGCGGTCGCGTCTATGATGAGGGTGAGGGAGGCGTACCGTCCGTCTTCGTTCACCGTGTCAGGAGGTTTGGCCGATGAGCACCAAACGCTGGGTTTATCGTTTCCAGGATTTGCCCTTGCTCAAGCAAGCGGTCGGTGACGACCCCGACGCTGTGCGCGGCCTGCTGGGCGGCAAAGGCGCCGGCCTGGCCGAGATGACCCACGCGGGGCTGCCCGTGCCGCCGGGCTTCACCATCACCACCGAGGCCTGCCGCTACTACCTGGCCCATGACGGTCAGTTGCCCACCGGCCTGTGGGACCAGGTGCTGGAGGCCCTGCAGGATGTGGAGGCCCAGACCGGCAAACGCTTCGGCGACCCGGCCAGACCCTTGCTGGTGTCGGTGCGTTCGGGCGCCAAGTATTCCATGCCCGGCATGATGGACACGGTCCTCAATGTCGGCCTCACCGACACCACCCTGCAAGGCATGATTGCCCTCACCGGCGACGAGCGCTTCGTGTACGACGCGTACCGCCGCCTCATCCAGATGTACGGCGCCATTGTGTTGGGCATTCGCGAAGACGCGTTCGAGAATGTGCTGGCCGTGCTCAAGAAGCAAAAGGGCGCCCAGGCCGATACGGACCTGGATGTGCAGGCCCTCAAAGAACTGGTCGAACGCTACAAGGCCGTGGTGCAGGCCTTCACCGGCCAGGATTTTCCCCAGGACCCCTACGAGCAGTTGCGCCTGGCCGTCGAGGCGGTGTTCCGCTCGTGGAACAGCAAGCGGGCGCGCGACTATCGCCGCGAAACGGGCATCCCCGACGACTTGGGCACCGCGGTGAACATCGTGGCCATGGTCTTCGGCAACATGGGCTGGGATAGCGGCACGGGCGTGGCCTTCACCCGCAACCCCAGCACGGGCGAGAAGGAAGTGTGGGGCGAATACCTGCTCAACGCCCAGGGCGAGGACGTGGTCGCGGGTATTCGCACGCCGTCGCCCATCCACAAGATGGCCGAAGAATTGCCCGAGGTGTACCAACAACTGCTGGACATCGTCGGCCGTCTGGAGCGGTATTACCGCGACATGCAAGACATCGAGTTCACCATCGAGCGGGGCAAACTGTGGATGCTGCAAACCCGCACGGGCAAGCGCACGGCCCGCGCCGCGGTCAAGATTGCCGTGGACATGGTCCACGAGGGCCTTATCACCAAAGAAGAGGCCGTGCTGCGCATCACGCCCCATCAGGTAGACACCCTGCTGCATCCGCAGTTCGAGCCCGAGGCCGTCGAAGAAGCCCGCAAAGAAGGGCTGCGCATCGCGCAGGGCGTGCCCGCCTCGCCGGGCGCGGCCGTAGGGCGGGTGTATTTCGACGCCGACACCGCGGAACGCATGGCCAAAGAAGAGGGGCAGCCCGTCATCATGGTGCGGCCCTTCACCAAGCCTGACGATGTGCACGGCATGGTGGCCTCCCAGGGCATTCTCACCAGCGAGGGCGGCGCGACCAGCCACGCCGCGGTGGTGGCCCGCCAGTTCGGCATCCCCGCGGTGGTGGGGGCCGGGGGGCTGCGCATTGACCTCAAGCGCCGCCGCATGGTGGCCGACGAGGTGGTGGTGCGCGAGGGCGACTGGATTTCCTTAGACGGCGGAACGGGCGAGGTCTTCTTGGGCCAACTGCCCACCGTAGCGCCCAATCTGGAGGAGCAGACCGACCTGCTTACCCTGCTGGACTGGGCCGACGAGATTGCCGCCCGGCCCGACATGCGCCAGGGCCCCGAGGGCTGGCCCACCCGCGGCCTGCAGGTGTGGGCCAACGCCGATAGCGCGGACGACGCGCGGCGGGCCCGGCGCTACGGCGCCAGGGGCATCGGCCTGGCCCGCACCGAGCACATGTTCTTCGCGCCCGAGCAGTTGGGCATCGTGCAGCGTTTCATCCTGGCCGAGGGCGACGAAGAGCGCCGGGTGCTGCTGGACCAATTGCTGCCCTACCAGCGGCAGGTCTTCGAGGGCCTGTTCGAGGCCATGGACGGCTACCCCGTCATCATCCGCCTGCTGGACCCGCCCTTGCACGAGTTCCTGCCTTCTATCGAGCAGTTGGTCGAGGAAATCGCCACCCTCAAGGCCCGCGGCCACACCAACGGGCTGGCCGAGAAAGAGGCCCTGCTGGCTCGGGTGCGGGCCCTGCACGAGAATAACCCCATGATGGGTCTGCGGGGCGTGCGGCTGAGCGTGCTGCGGCCCGAGATTGTGGAAATGCAGGTGCGGGCCATCTTCGAGGCCGCGGCCAATGTCGCGGCGCGCGGGGTGGTGGTCAAGCCCGAGGTGATGATTCCCCTGGTGAGCCATGTCCACGAGTTGACCTTCGTCCAACCCCGCCTGGAGGAAGTGGCCCGCAAGGTCATGGCCGAGCGCGGGGTGGACTTCCCCTACAAGTTCGGCACCATGATTGAAATCCCGCGCGCGGCGCTGACCGCCGCGGCGATTGCCCGCCAGGCCGAGTTCTTCTCCTTTGGCACCAACGACCTCACGCAGATGACCTTCGGCTTCAGCCGGGACGATGCCGAGCGTTCGTTCTTGGCGTATTACATTGAGGAGGGCTTGCTGCCGCGCAACCCGTTCCAGACCATTGACCGCGAGGGCGTGGGCCGACTGATGCGCATCGCGGTGGAAGAGGGGCGCCGGGCCCGGCCCGACCTGGAGGTGGGCATTTGCGGCGAGCACGGCGGCGACCCGGACAGCATCGAGTTCTGCCATCTCATCGGCCTGAACTATGTCAGTTGCTCGCCCTTCCGGGTGCCGGTGGCCCGGCTGGCCGCGGCTCAGGCCGCGCTCAAGTACCGCCCCACCGCCGCGTAAGCCGGCCGGGCCATTGCCCCGCACCGCGGCCTTGGGTATACTGAAGACAGCCCAAGCCATTTTCCCAAAGGAGGCGTTATCATGTCCGTGAAACTCACCTGGTACGGCCATGCGACTTTGGGCCTGGAAGTAGACGGTTACCGTTTGCTGGTGGACCCCTTCTTCACCGGCAATCCCGCGGCCAGCACCACCGCGGACGCGGTGGACGCGGACTTCATCCTGGTCAGCCACGGCCACGGCGACCACATCGGCGACACCGTGAACATCGCCAAGCGCACCGGCGCGCTGGTCATCGCCAACTACGAAATCACCAACTGGCTGAGCAATCAGGGCGTGGAGAAGGTGCATCCGCAGCACATCGGCGGCGGCTTCCACCATCCCTTCGGCTATCTGAAACTGACCTTTGCCATTCACGGCTCGGGCCTGCCCGACGGCTCCTACGGCGGCAACCCCGCGGGCTTTTTGCTCACCACCAAGGACGGGCACACCATCTACATGGCCCAAGACACGGGCTTGTTCGGCGACATGAAACTCATCGGCGAAGAGGGCCTCGACCTGGCCGTGCTGCCCATTGGGGACAACTTCACCATGGGCCCGCGAGACGCGTTGCGGGCGGTGAAACTGCTGCAGCCCCGGCATGTCATTCCCATTCACTACGGCACCTGGCCCCTCATTGACCAGGACCCGCAGGCCTGGGCCGCGCAGGTGGTGGAAGAAACGGGTGCGGCCGTGCATGTGCTTCGGCCGGGCGAGACTTTCGAGTTGGCCTGAACCGTCAGGCGGGGCCCGCAGCGGCCCCGCCGCTTTCTTTCCCCCTTAGCGACGCACGCGATAGATGACCGTAGCGCCGTCGCGATACACCTCTTGCCACAAATCGCCGTCCCACAGGCGGAACTTCTCCAGGCCGGGGCCGGGGTAGGTGGCGCGCTCCAGTTGGCCGACCACGATGTAGGTCACATCGTAGCGCCGCAAGAAGTCTTCCACATAGGCGCGCTCGGTGGTGGTGTAGAAGCCGGCCACCTCCGCGATGCGGTTGGTCACCCAGTCGCCGGGCACGATGACCCCGCGCTGCTGGCGTTGGTGCCAGTTCCAGCCCACTACCGCGGGCAGGCCCGTGTTGATGGCCATGCGGTTGCCCCACTGATATTCCACCGTGTTGGCCTCGACGATGACCGGGCTGCCGTCCACATGGGTGAGCAGCCAGCGAATGGCGCGGTAATCCTCGCTCAGGTCCAGCATGCCGGTGGGCGCGAAGTATTGCGCGTAGGCCATGTAGGCCTGACCGTCTAAGGTGTGCGGCGCGTCGGGGGCCATGCGGTCGCGCACCTTGTCCAGGGTCGCCATCCAGGTGAACAGGAACGCGCCCAGGGCCAGCGCGGTGAGGCCCGTGGTCCACAGGGTTTGGGCGCGCAGCGGCCAGCGGGGCAGCGCGCGCAGCACCTGCACCAGGCCCAACGCCGCGGCCGCGGCCCACAGCACCCAGGCCTGCAGGTAGAATTTGAACACCGTGTTCATGCGCTCCAGGTCGCCGACCAGCACGATGATTTCCACCATCAGGGTGAGGCTCAGGGCCGCGGCCCACAGGGTGAGACCAAAGCGGGTGGCGTCGTCCAGGTCGCGGCGCAGCAGCAAGGCCGTGATGAGCACCAGCGGCGGCAGGGTGACCCAGCCGACGGGCGTGCGATACAGGCCCTGCACCAGGGCCGGGCCGCCTAAGGCCACCAGCGCGCCGGCCAGCACGGCCCAGCGCCCCCCGCGCCGCCACCAGCGCAGCCCCTCCACCGCGGGTATCGTGCGCAGCCAATCCACCACCAGCACGCCCAGCCAGGTGAGGGTGACGAAGTAGAACAGCCCCCAATGCCAGAAGTACGCGCTCAAGGGCGTGGTGGGGCCCCACCACAGGGTGACCTGCGCGTAGCCCTGCGCGTACCAGCGCAGATAAGGCCGCCACAGGGCCACGGTCAGGGCATACAGGGCCAGCACGCCCAGCCCGGCCTCGGCCAGGCGCACGACCCAGGCGCGCGGCGTGCGCGGCCGGCCGCGGGCCACCACCCACGCGTAGGCCAGGGCCAGCCCGCTCAGCAGCAGGTAGGTGGGGTAGTCCCAGGTGTTGATGGCCCGCAGCGCGCCCACGATGAGCCCGCCCCAGAACAGCGCGGCCGCCACGCGGCGCCACCCGGCCCATCCGCGGAGCCGTTCCCCCGACCAGGCCCCGCGCCGCGCGGCCCGCACCACGGCCCAGCCCCACAGCAGCGCCGTCAGGGTCACACCCAAGGCAATCATGTGCGCGTGCAGGTCCGCGTACAAAAAGGTGAAGTAGGGGAACTCGGTGATGGGTTCGATGCTGCCCGGCGCGGGGATGATGCGGCTGGGGAACCAGTACCAGTCGCCGGGGATGTAGGGCAGGCTGTCGCCGGCCAGCAGGCGCAGGAAGCCTTCCATGGCCAGAGGCAAGCGCTCGAGCAGACCCAGGTCGGGGGGCAGCGGCAGGCCGCCCTGGCCCAGGCGCACCAGGCCTTCCCACAGCATGCGCACCGTGCCCAGGTTGCCCAGCAGCACCGTGCCCACCGCGGCGGCCAGGCCCGCCTGGGTGGCATAACGGCGGCCCCGGGACCAGGCCGCGGCCAGCCCCCGGGCCAGCGCAAAGGCCGCGGTAGCCACGCCCGCGAACAGGGTGGGCAGAATCAGGTTGTAGGCCACGCCCGGCCGAATGCCCAGGGCCTTGACGGGCATTCCCACCAGCGCGAAGCCCCAGTAGTAGTAGTTGATGAACCCCTTGGCGAACCACGGGTCGTAGGGCGGCACCACCGTGCTCTTGAGCACCGCGTTGAAGTAGGCGAAGTCCATCGGCTTTTCGCCGCCCTTCCAGGGATGCCACAAGTCGGGGTTGAGGTAGCGGATGCCCAGGTCCAGGGCGAAGAAGGTCAGGTACAGCAACTCGACCCGCAGCAACGAAGGCCAGGCCCGGCGCAGCCAGGCGCGCCAGTCGGCCCAGGCCCGCGCGTAGGCCACGCCCGCGGCCAGCGCGCCCGCGGCCAGCAGGGCCCACAGCAGCCCCCGGCCCAGGGGGACCCCCGCGTCGCCGGCCCACCAGGCCAGCCAGGCCCACAGCAGCATCCCGGCCAGCCGGGCCACGGGCCAGCCCCGGTCGGGCAGCGCGCCAAAGGGCCAGCGCAGCGCGGGCAGCGCCAGCAGCGCCAGCAGCCCGCCCAGCGCGTACCAGGCCACTACGGCCAGCCCGGTGTAGCGGTTCAGCAGCCCCTCGGGAGGGAACAACTGCCGCCAGGTGCCGCCCAGGGTCTGCCGGGCCCACAAGTGCGGCGGCAGCAGCAGGTTCTCGGGGTAGGACCTGGCCCGGCCCGGCAGCACATGCACCACCGTGCTCAGGTCCACCGCGCCCAGCAGTGCCCGCACCCGCGCGGGGTCGTAATCGGGCCGCTTGCGGAACACGAACACCTTGGGATGGTCGTAGACCGTGAAGGCCTCGTCCGCGGGCTGGTCGTTGATGTGCCACGGCCCGATGGTGGGGTCCGACTCGAACACGGCTACCAACTCGAACCCCAGGCGCCCCTGGAACATGCCCACCTGGGCCCGGTTGTAGCAGGGCTCGATGGCCTCGGTGGGCGGGCAGCCCATCAGGTGGCTGTAATAAGCCGTGACCAGGGGGAAGCGTTCGGGCAGACGGGGCAGGCTGCCCCATTGGCGGCTGGAAGTGATGAACACGGCATCGGCCTGGTCCAGCAAGTCGTAGAAACGCTGGCGTTTTTCCTCGTTGTCGTCCCAATACATCTCCAGCGCGGGCAGGCCGGTGTACAGCCCCCCGAAGGGGTCATAGCCGTCCACCCGCAGCGGCAGGCCGTCGTCCCAGGTGGTCTCGTTGAGCACCCGGGTGCCTTCCAGCACTACCGCCCCCCGGTCCACCGTCAGGGTCAGGGTGTAGACGGCTTGCGGGTGCACGGGCAGGGGTGTGTCCAGCGCCAGGCGCAGCGGCTGGGGCAGGGCCGTGGCCGGGTCGTTGGGGACGAGCGCGGTTTGGGCCGTGGCCTGGGTCTGCTGCGCGGCATCTTCCACGGCCACGGTCAGCGTGCCCTCCGTGGCATCGGGGGCGGGGCGCAGGCGGTAGAGCAGCACGGCCTGCACCCGGCCCGCGTGTCGGGGCCGCCAGGGGGTCTGCCAGGCCGCGTCGGGCGTGAGCAGATGGTCCGCGGGGTAGGGCACGGGCTCCCACACCACGCGGCCGTCGTCGGTGCGGATTTCGACGGTAAGCGCGGCCGGGAAGGTGTTGAAGAACCAGCGGCTGGCCGCAATGCGGGTGTGGGGGCGGGTGTAGATGCGGGTGAACCCCCAGGCCCAGGCCGCGGTAGCCAGCCACACCCCCGCGGCCGCCACCAGCAGCACGCGCCGCCGCGCCGGCCGCCGGGCGCGACGCACGGCCCGGTGCCAGACCCAGGCCGCCAGCACCGCCAGGGCCGGGTACGCGGGCAAGAAGTAGCGCATGGTGGGGTTCCACAGGGACGATTGCCAGGCCAGGTAGCCCGCGGCCCACATCACCAGCAGCGTATCGCGGCGGAGGGGGCGCCGGGCTACCCGCAGGGCCAGCCCCACCAGCCCGGCCAACGCGCTCAGGCCCAAGGGCCATCCCAGGCCCCAGCGCACCAGATTGGCCAGGCCATACCACCACGGCCGGCGGGCCCACTGCATCGCCGGCGGGAAGTCGGCCTCACCGCTGGCCTGCACTTTCAGGGCCTGCAGGTTGGCAATCCAGTTGGGGTTGGGCAGGATGTCCCAGATATGGGGCCCGCGGAACGCATAGGGCTGCCACACCCGAAAGGTGACGAAGGCCACGGCCGCGGCCAGCAGCAGGCCGTAGAGGGCCGCCTCCAGCCGCGCGGCCCGGTGCGCCCGGGGCGCGCGCGCCAGCCGCAAGCCGTGGGCCAGCACCAGCAGCCCGGCCGCGGGCGCGGCGCTGACCTTGGACGCCATGGCCAGGCCCACGGCCAGGCCGAACAAGGCGTCGTCGGCCCAGGTGGCGCGGTCCCAGCGACGGGATTGCACCCGCAGGGCCACGGCCAGCGCGGCGAAGGTGAAGAAGGTGACATAATTGTCGAAGGTCAGGTAATGGGATTGTTGGATGGGCATCACGGCCAGCGCGTAGGCGGCCGCGGCCAGCAGTCCCGGCCCGCGGCCGTAGAGCCGACGGCCCACCGCGTACACCAGCAACACCGTGCCCACATCCACCAGGGTCGAGAGGGCCCGGCCCAGTACATAGAACGACGGCGCGGGGGGCTGCACCGCGTTCCACACCTCATAGACCGCGCGGATGAGGAACAGGGGCAGGGTGCCGTAGACGAAAAAGCCAAAGCCCCGGTTTTCGGGGTTGAGGGGCGAGGTCGCGGTGTCGAAATACTGGCCCCAGGTGGCGGGGAACTGGATGCTGTACAGCACGCTGCTCAGGAAGCGTTCGTCGGGGTGCAGGCCGGGGTTGGCCGCGTCCCAATTGCGGCCCACGCTGCGCAGCCCGTAGGCCGCGACCAGCACCAGCAGCAGGCCCAGGGCCCACGCGTAGCGGCCGGGCCTCGCGGGGGCAGAGGCGGTGGTGGCCTCGGAGGGAAGCGTGCGGCTGTCCATCATCGTGCGAGCCCGCCTGGCAAAGGGAGATGACGCGCCGCGTCGGGCCGCGGCACTATCGCGGGATTGTACCACGCCAGACCTCCGAAGTCTCCAAGACTTCGGAGGTCTGCGCGCCCTACCCCCACCACCGCCCCACATCCTGGA
>WGAK01000201.1 GCA_015494815.1 Anaerolineales bacterium
CCGGCCCGGCGAGGCCGTGGGCTACCTGGGCCCCAACGGCGCGGGCAAGACCACCACGCTGAAGATTCTGGCCGGGGTGCTCTTCCCCGACGCCGGTGAGGTGAAGGTGCTGGGCTTCGTGCCCTGGGAGGGGCGCACCGGATTCAAGAAGCGCATCGCCTTCGTCATGGGCCGCAAGGGCCAACTCTGGTGGGACCTGCCGGCCCTGGACCTCTTCCACCTGTTCCGGGAGATGTACGAGGTGCCGCAGCCGGTCTTCCGCCGCCGCCTGGAGGACCTGGCCGCGCGCTTCCGGGTGACGGACCTGCTCACCGTGCCCGTGCGCAACCTCTCCTTAGGCGAGCGGATGAAGATGGAACTCATCGCCGCGCTGCTCCACGGCCCCCAGGTGCTGTTCCTCGACGAGCCCACCCTGGGCCTGGATGTGATGGCCCAGCACGAAATCCGCGCCCTCTTGCGGGACTATGTGCGCGAGCAGGGCCTGACCCTGCTCATGGCCAGCCACTACATGCGGGATGTGGAAGCCATTTGTGACCGGGTCATCCTGCTGAACGAGGGGCAAATTCGCTTCGACGGCCCGCTGGCGGACCTCAAGGCCCGTTACGCGCCCTGGCAGGAGGTGCGGGTCACCCTGGCGGCCCCGCCCGCGGCCCCGGACGCCCTGCCCGCCGCGGCCTGGCTGGTGGAACGCACCGGCCCCCGGCTGCGCTGGCGGGTGCCCCGTCGTGAAGTGCCCGGGCTGTTGCAGCGGTTGACCGCGCAGCACGAGGTGGTGGACCTGAGCGTGCAGGAGCCCGCACTGGAGGATGTGCTGCGCGAGGCCTTCGCCCAGAACGGGCAGGGGAGGTGAAGCATGTCCTGGCGCAAGTACCTCACCGTGGCGCGGCTGGCCATGCAGGAAGCCGCGGCCTATCGGCTGAACCACTTCCTGAGTTTCGTCGTGGCCGCGGTGCCGCTGCTGGGCCTGCTGCTCCTTTGGGAGCAGGTGCTCGGCCCCCAGGGGCGCCTGGCCGGGTTCACCCGCGGGGAGATGCTCACCTACTTCATCCTCACCCGCTGGCTCTACGAACTCACCGGCCCCGCGGTGTGGTGGGACATCACCTACGAAATCTACGAGGGTGACTTAGCCTTCCACCTGCTGCGGCCCCAGCGGTACGACCTCTACCACTTCGCCCTCATCGTAGGCAGCAAACTGCCCTACGCGCTGGTGGGGCTGGCCGTGGTGGTGCCCTTTGCCCTGAGCGTGGGCGCGGCGTGGGTCTGGCCGCCTTCGATGGGCGCGTGGGCGGCCTTCGGGGTGAGCGTCGCCCTGGCGGTCGCCCTGGCCTTCCAGTTCACCTTCCTCTTCAGCCTGAGCGCCTTCTGGCTGGAAGACACCGGCGGCGTGAGCCTGCTGGCCGACTTCGTGGTGCCCCTGGCCGCGGGGTCCCTGCTGCCGCTGGACCTGTTCCCTCGCCCTGTGGCCGCGCTGCTGCACGCGCTGCCCTTCGCCCAACTGCTGTACTTCCCCGCGCAGGTGTATTTGGGACGGGTCGTGGGGCCGGCCTGGTGGCTGGGCGTGGCGCAGCAACTGGCCTGGCTGGCAGGGCTGATGCTGCTCAACGGCTGGGTGTGGCGCCGCGGGCTGCGCCGCTTCCGCGCGGTGGGAGGATGAGCCATGCGCCGCTATCTTCGCCTGTGGTGGCACTGGGCCCGCCTCTCCCTGGGCCGGGAGAGCCTGTTTCGCGGCAACGCCTGGGTGCGCCTGCTGGCCCACGCGCTGTGGCTGGGCACGGCCTGGGTCTTCTTCGAGGCCCTGTACCTGCACGTGCCCGCCATCGCGGGCTGGCGGCGGGAGCAGGTCTGGCTGCTCATCGCGGTCAACGAACTGGCCCAGGGGCTGTACAACCTGTTCGTCGGGCGGGGCCTGCTCTGGATTCCCGACCTCATCTGGCAGGGCGAACTGGATAGCATCCTCACCAAACCCGTAGCGCCGCTGTTCACCCTCTCGGTGGGCCGGATGCGCCTGTACGACGCGCCCGCACTGGCCCTGCCCCTGGCCCTGGGCGGCTACGCGCTGCACGCGCTGGGCCTGCGCCCCACCCCCGCGCAGTGGGCCTGGTTCGCGCTGCTGGGGCTGGGCGTGGCCGCGCGCTACGCTATCACCTTAGCCGTGGTCACCGTGGCCTTCTGGGTGACCCGGGTCTACGCCATGCCCTCGCTGCTGGCCGAACTCTTCCGCCTGGCCGGGTACCCCGAGGGCATCTTCCGCGGGGCGAGCCGGGCCCTGTTCACCTGGGGCGTGCCCGTGCTGGTGGTGGCCAACTTCCCCACCCAGGCCCTGCTGGGCGCGCCGCCCCTGCCGCACGTGGCCGCGGCCCTGCTGGCCGTGGGCCTCTGGCTGAGCGCGGCCCTGGTCCTGTGGCGGGCCGGGTTGCGGCGCTACACCGCGGTGGGCGGCTAAACGGCACGAGGCCGACACCTGTTGCGATGCGGACGATACTCATGCTCCCGCGGCGGTATGCTGAGGGTGCAGGACGGTGTCCGCGGCTCTTGTAGGCAAAGGAGGGCGACATGTGGGCACGAATGGGAACCCTGGCGCAGGCCGGGCTGACCTTTCGCGGCCGCCAAATGCGCCGCGCGGCACATGAGGCCGCCTCGCTGGCGCCGGCGCTGGCCTGGCTGGTGCTGTACATCGCGCTCGAGGCCGTGGTAGCCTACTTTCG
>WGAK01000202.1 GCA_015494815.1 Anaerolineales bacterium
CTGAAACGGTCGGGCGGCAACCTGAAACTGGCCCAGACCCTGGCCCGCCACCGCAACATCCAGGTCACCCAGCGCTACGCGCACCTGAGCGACGCGGAACTGGACCGCTACTACGCGGCCATCTTCGAGCCCTCCGACACGGAGGAGGACGAAGGCACGGCCTGAGGCCGGGTTACGCCCGCCGCGCGTCGGGCGGCCGCCGCAGCCACTTGGCAATGCCGCCGGGATGCTCGAAGGCTTCCAGCGCCTGCAGCACGGCCTCGGGCGTGGCGGCCTCCAAGAGCAAGTTGCGGTGTTCCGTGTACAAGAAGCCCTGGCCCAAGGCAAAATCCACAAAGGCCAGCAGTTGGTCGTAAAAGCCCCGAAAGTTGAGCAGCGCCACGGGCTTGCGGTGCAGGCCGATTTGCGCCCAGGTGAGGATTTCGAACAGTTCCTCCCAGGTACCGAAACCACCGGGCAGAGCGACGAAGGCGTCGGCCAACTCGGCCATGCGCGCCTTGCGGGTGTGCATGTCGGGCACCACTTCCAGGCGGGTGAGGCCGGTGTGGGCCAACTGGGGCGTGTAGAAGTGGTCGGGCAAGACGCCGATGACCTCGCCACCGGCCTCTAAGGCGGCATCGGCCAGCGCGCCCATCAAGCCCGTGCTGCCGCCGCCGTAGACCAGACGCCAGCCCCGGCGGGCAATGGCCCGGCCCATCGCGCGGGCCGCGTCCAGATACGCCGCGGGCACATGGTCCGACGAGCCGCAATACACACAAACGCTGCGAATCTCCATAGCGGGCTCCTGGGGTCGAGATGCGGCCCATTGTACCGCGTTCCCGGGCCGGGCGGCGGGCCATGCGGCGGTTGCCACCCCCGGGGCGTCGTGATAGAATACATCCCGATGGTTCCCCTCGCGAGGAGGCACTATGGGCGAAATGATAGAAGTGGCCATTGACAGCATTCGGGTGAGCCTGGTTTCGCCGCAACGGGTGGTGTTGCTGCGGGAGTTGCGCGGCAACCGCCTGCTGCCGATTTGGATTGGCCCCCACGAGGCCGAGGCCATTCAATACGCGCTGCACGAAGTGGAAGTGGCCCGCCCCATGACCCACGATTTGCTGAAGAATGTGTTTCACGCGTTGGGCGCGCGGGTGCTGCGGGTGGAAGTGGTCAAACTGCAGGACAATGTGTTTTACGGCAACATCGTGGCCGAAGTGGGCGGTCGGGTGGTGAACATCGACGCGCGCCCCTCGGACGCGCTGGCATTGGCCGTGCGCACCCATGTCCCCATTCTGGTGGCCAAAGAAGTGATGGATGTGGCCGGCATCGTGCCCGACGAAGACTTGCAGCGCCAGGGCGAAGGTGCACGGCCGCCCCGCCGCGCGGCCAGCACGCCGTCGAGCCCAGGCCAGCAGAGCCAGCCCCCGGCCGCAGGCGAAGCCGAACCCACGGCCGCGGCCGAAGAAGCCCCACCGCCCGAAGAACGCCTGTCCATCTTCGAAGACTTCCTGGAGCAACTGGAAGGCGGCGAATCCAGCGAAGACGACGGCGACAACGACGACGAATAGCCCCCGCCCGCCGTCGTGATGACCCCAGGCCGCCGCCCGTGGCCCGCGGGCGCGCGTCGGTTTGCAGCCGAGGAAGCCATGCCCGACATGCCGCCCCCGCCCGAAGAGCCCCAAGATTTGGCCCCCTGGCCCGAAGAAGCCCCGGCCGAAGCCCCCGCGCCGGCTTCACCCCCGGCGCGCGCGGCTCACGCCGCGGACGGCAACGGCGCCGGGCCGCAGCCTTTGTCCGACTTGCACGCGGAGCGGGCGTTGCTGGGCGCGGTCCTCCTGAACCCCGACATGTACTTCGAGGTGGCCACCTTAGTGGGCGAGCGGGACTTCACCTTTTTGGCCCACCGGCACATCTGGAAGGCCATCGCGGACATCGTGCAGCAGCACCAATCGGTGGATGTGGCCGTGCTGGCCGCGGAGTTGCGCCGCCGGGAACTGCTGGACGAGGTGGGCGGGCCCGCGTACCTCAGCGAACTGCTCACCAGCGTGGACCGCTCGCTGAGTGCGCCCCACTACGCCCGCCTGGTGGCCGACTACAGCCTGCGGCGCCAACTGCAGGCCACGGCCCAAGAAATCGTCCGCCTGGTGCACCGCACCGACCTGGACGGCGACACCGTGCTCTCGGAGGCCGAGCGGCTGCTGTTCCGCATCAGCAGCCACCGCGAACGCCGGGAAGTGCAGCCCCTGGCCCAGGTGCTCGAAGCGTTGCAGACCCACCTGCAGCACATCTACGAACACGAAGGCGTCGCGGGCATTCCCACGGGCTTTCGCCCCCTGGACGACCTGCTCAAAGGCTTGCAGCCCTCGGACCTCATCATCATCGCCGGGCGACCGGGTATGGGCAAGACCGCCTTTTTGGTGTCCATTGCCTTGCACGCGGCCCGGCAAGGCAAGCATGTGGCCCTGTTCTCGTTAGAGATGTCCAACGAACAGGTGGCCCAGCGCATGCTCTCGCAGGAAACGGGTTTTGGGGCCGACCTGTTCCGCGACCCCCGGCGTCTGCGCCCCGACCAGTGGCGCCGCCTGGACGCGGCCGTGGAGGCACTGAGCACCCTGCCCGTCTTCCTGGACGACACCCCCGCGCTCACCCCCCAGCAGTTGCGGGTGAAGTGCATGCGCCTGCAACAACAATACGGCCTCGACATGGTTGTGGTGGACTATCTGCAGTTGATGAGCGGCGGACGGCGCAACGAGAACCGGGTACAAGAAGTGTCCTACATCTCCCGCTCGCTCAAACACCTGGCCCGCGACCTGAACCTGCCCGTGGTGGCCGCCGCGCAACTCTCGCGGGCCGTGGAGCAGCGACCCAACAAACGCCCCATGCTCTCGGACCTGCGCGAAAGCGGCGCGCTGGAGCAGGACGCGGATGTGGTCATCTTCCTGTACCGCGAAGAGTACTACGCCCAGCAGGGCGACGAGAACGAAGACGGCCAAGCGCAACGCCGCAAACGACCGTCACGCCAGCCCGAAAAAGTGGAGGTCATCGTCGCCAAGCACCGCAACGGCCCTACCGCGACCATCGAGATGATTTTCGAGCCCTGGCGCGCGGCCTTCAAAGAGGGCCGGCTGGCCCCCAATGTGGAAGAGGTGGACTTGAGCAAGCCCCGCCGTCCCTCGCGACGGCCGCTGCAACCGCCGTCGGCGGCCCACGGCCTGACCGACGAGGTGCCCCTGTGAGGTGCCCATGAGCCAGGCAGGGACTTTCCCCGGATTTCCCGAAGGCCCCGTGCACTGGGTGCCGCTGCCCGCGCCGCTGTTCCAGCAGGTGGTGCCCCACATCACGGACCTGAACGAACTGCGGGCCGTGCTGTATGTGTTTTGGCGCTTTGCCTTCCACGAGGGGCCGGTGCACTACCTGACCGACGCGGACGCGGCCGAAGATGACGCGTATTGGGGTGCGCTGGGGGCCACGCCCGAGGCCCGCCGGTCCGCGGTGCGCGCGGCCCTGGACGCGGCCGTGGCCCGAGGCGTGCTGCTGGCCGTGGACGCGACCGACGGCTCGGGCCGACGCTACTACTTCCTCAACAGCCCCAAGGGTCGTGCCGCGGTCCGGGCCTGGCGCGAGGGGCGCTGGCATCCCGAAACCCGGCCATCGCCGCCGCCCGAAGCCCTGGCCCAACCCAATGTGTTCCGCATCTATGAGGAAAACTTCGGCCCCCTCACCCCGTTGATTGCCGACCGGCTGCGCGCGGCGCTGGCGCAGTACCCGGCCTCGTGGATTGTCGAGGCCATGGCCCTGGCCGTGGAGCGCAATGTGCGGCGCTGGCGCTATGTTGAGGCCATTTTGGAACGCTGGACCACCGAGGGACGTGATGACCGAATCGCTGAGAGACATCCTGAAGCGGATGCGGCGAAGTACAAGCGAGACCCCTACGCCCGCTTCTACGAGTGAGCCTGCGGCCGAGCCCGAAGCCGAGGCTCCCTGCCCCATTTGCGGCGGCTTGGGGTACCTGTATCGGCCGGTGCCCGTGGGGCATCCGGACTACGGCCGCCTGTTCCCCTGTGTGTGCCAGCAGGAAAAGCGCCGCGCGGCCCTACGGGAACGGCTGTACGCCTGGAGCCGGTTGCGCAACCTGAGCCGCTTCACTTTCGAGACCTTCCGGCCCGAAGGTCAGCCCCACACGCCGCCACACCAGGCCGCGTCGTTGCGCATGGCCTACGAGGCGGCCCGGGCCTTTGCCGCCCAACCGCAGGGCTGGCTGCTGTTCAGCGGGCCCTACGGCTGCGGCAAGACCCACCTGGCCGCAGCCATCGCCAACGCGGCCGTGGCCCGGGGCATTGCCACGCTGTTTTGGACCGTGCCCGACTTGCTGGACGAGTTGCGCAGCGGCTACGCGGCCGGGAATGCCTCTTTCGAGACCCGCTTTCAGACCACCCGCGAGGTGGACTTGCTGATTTTGGACGACCTGGGCACCCAGGCCGCCACGGAGTGGGCGCGTGAGAAACTCTTCCAGTTGCTCAACTACCGCTACTTGAACGAACTGCCCACGGTCATCACCACCAACCTGACGCCCGAAGAACTGGACCCGCGGCTGCTGTCGCGGCTGAGCGACCCGCGACTGGTGCGACGCATCACCATTGACGCGCCCGACTACCGCCGCCCCACTGAAGTGGGCGCGCGCGAGGCCATGTCGTTGCTGCCCATGCTCGCCGACCGCACTTTCGACACCTTCTCGACCCGGCACGTGAAGGCGCGCGCCGCGCGGCAGCAACTGCAGAAGGCCTTGCGCATCGCGCGCGACTATGCCCGCAAGCCCCAGGGCTGGCTGATTTTCTTGGGCCCCTCGGGCACGGGCAAAACCCACCTGGCCGCGGCCATTGCCAACGCGCACCAGCAGGCCGGCGGCAACCCCCTGGTGGTCTTCTTGCCCGACTTGCTGGACCATCTGCGGGCCACCTTTCGCCCCGACAGCCCCGTGACTTATGACCAGCGGTTCGAGATGTTGCGGACCGCGTCGCTGTTGGTGCTGGACGACCTGGGCCGTCAGGCCACTTCCCCCTGGGCCCGCGAGAAGTTGTACCAACTGCTCAATTACCGCTATGTCACCCGCAAACCCACGGTCATCACTACTTTGCTCACCCTGGCGGAGTTCGAGCCCTGGCTGCGCACCCGGCTGCTGGACCAGCGCCTGAGCCGGGTCGTTTCCCTGGCCGAGGTGCCGTCGTACATCACCGGCCGGGGCACCCCGCCGCCGACTTGATTCCCTGCCGAGGAGTGCCTATGCCCGAACCCACCCTCACCGACCTGGAAGTGCTGGCCCGCCAGGCGGGCGCCTTGCTACGGGTAGGCTTCGGCCAGCGCCATCAGGTGCACCGCAAGAGCGACTACATTGACCTGGTCACCGAGGTGGACACCGCGACCGAGGCCTTTTTGGTGGGCCAAATCCGTCAGCGGTTCCCCGGGCATCACCTGGTGGCCGAAGAGACGGGCGTGCACCCCGGCACGCGCCACGGCGCGCGCTGGTACATTGACCCGCTGGACGGCACGGTCAACTACGCCCACGGCATGCCCTACTTCTCGGTCTCGCTGGCCTACGCGGACGCGCACGGCGTGCGCTACGCCGCGGTCTACGACCCCTGGCGAGACGAGTGCTTCTGCGGGGCTCGCGGCGAGGGCGCCTGGCTCAACGGCCACCGCCTGCAGGTGCAAAACCGCACCCGTCTGCGCGATAGCCTGCTTATCACCGGCTTCCCCTACGACCGCTGGCACAACCCCGACAACAATGTGGCCCACTTCACCAACTTCTTGTTGCGCACCAACGGCGTGCTGCGGCTGGGCTCGGCCGCGCTGGATCTGGCCTATGTGGCCGCCGGGCGGGCCGCCGGCTTTTGGGAACTGCGCCTGAAGCCGTGGGATGTGGCCGCGGGGGCCCTGCTGGTGCGCGAGGCCGGCGGCGTTGTGACCGACCCCCACGGCAAGCCGCTGGATTTGCACGCGACCGCCATCTCGGTGGTGGCCGCCAACCCTACCCTGCACGCGGCCATGCTGCAGGTGCTGGCTCTGCCCACGGTACAACCCCCATCCGCAGGAGAACACGCATGAACGCACGCCGCTTGCGTGGACGGTTGATTTTGGCCTTGGGCCTGACGCTGGCCCTGCTGATGGCCGGCTGCCAGGCTGCGCGGCCCACAGCCGCCCCCACCGTATCGCCGTCGGCCTCGCCCTCGGCTACGGCCACCCCCGCGGCCACGGCC
>WGAK01000203.1 GCA_015494815.1 Anaerolineales bacterium
GCATTCACCCGGTTCATGGCCGCGTCCAGGCCCTGCGTCAGCCACAGGCGGATGCCCTCCACGGCCCGGTCGGCAATCCAGGGCCAGGCCTCGGCTTCCTCGCGGCGGAAGGGCTGCAAGACATAGTCGGCCGCGGCCATGCGGCCCGGGGGGCGACCAATGCCAATCCGCAGCCGGGGGAAGTCTTGCCGACCACCCAGGGCCTCGATGATGGACTTCATGCCCTTGTGGCCGCCATGACCGCCCCGGGGGCGCAGGCGCAGGGTCCCAAAGGGCAGGTCCAGGTCATCGTACACCACCAGCAGGCGCTCCAACGGCAGGCGGTAATAACGCACCAACGGCCCCACGGCCTGCCCTGAAAGGTTCATATAGGTCTGCGGTTTGACCAGCAGCACCCGGTGGGGGCCGGCCTGGGCTTCGGCCAGCAAAGCCCGCTGCCGGGTGCGGGAGAAAGCGACGCCCAAGGCCCGCGCCAGCGCGTCCACCACCATGAAGCCGGCGTTGTGGCGGGTGGCCGCGTATTCCCGACCGGGGTTGCCCAGGCCCACCACCATGTAGCGCTCGCCACGGCGCGGTGGCTCGGAGGAGGCGGCGCGCGTCGCCGATGCCAGTCCCCCGGCCTGCTGAACGCGACGAATCCAATCCAGGCCCATCACGCCTCCGACCGAGGCCCACGTTTGGGCAAACCGACCACGCGTGCCACCGGCACCACGAACAGGATGCCCGTGTACGGCTCGTGCAAATCGCCCACCACGGCTTCGGTGGCCTGGACGATGCGGTCTACGGTGGCTTCGTCGGGCACCACGCTGAACAGCGTACGGTGATGATACTCCTGCCGGGCCAGCAGGCTTTGCAGCGAGGGAATCAGCCCCAAATCGTCGCGCCACTGGCCACGCTGCCGATGCAGGCCCGAACTCTCCAGGATGGTCACACCACCCGCGCCGGCCTGCTGCCAGGCTTCCATCACCGCGTTGCACTGCTGGATGTCGTCCAACACCAAAACGACCAGAAAGGCCATGCCTCGCTCCTTGGTTCAAGCGGCGCGCGACGCTGTCGGACGCCGGGGATACAGGGCTCGCAGCGCGACGGGGGTGAGCAGGGTGGTGACCAAAACCATGAGCACCACGCCCGCAAACACGGTGTCATCCACCCAGCCGAACTGCATGCCCACCGAGGCCACAATCAGCCCCACCTCACCGCGACTGGTCATGCCCGTACCCAGACGCAGGGCGTCACGCCAGTCCAGGCCGCCCAGGCGTCCGCCCAGGGTGCAGCCCAGCACCTTGGTCACCAGGGCCAGGCCCACCAAAGTGAGGGCAATGGCCCAGCCGTCGGGCCGAAAGGCCAGGCGCACATCGGTTTGCAGGCCGATGTTGACGAAGAAGAGGGGCACCAGCAAGGCGTAGGCGATTTTGTGCATCCCTTGCAGCACATGCTGTCGCCAAGGGCTGCGGCCGAAGACCAGCCCGGCCAGGAACGCGCCCGTGATGGATGCGATGCCGCCCAAGGCTTCCGCGGCCCAGGCATACAGCATGGTGACCACCACCGCGAAGGTCAACAGCCCCTCGCTGATGGGCAGCCGGTCCACCAGACGCCCCAGCCGGGGCACCAGGCGCACGCCCAGCACCCAGGCCCCGGCCAGCACCAGGGCCATGCGGGCCAACATGCCCAGCACCATGAGCACGCCGCCGCCCTCGCCCAGCACCACGGCCTGGAACACCGACAACATCAAGATGACCAGCACATCGTCCACCACCGCGGCCCCCAGCAGGGCCAGGCCCACGCGGGAGCGCAACACGCCCAGTTCCATCAAAGTTTGCGCCGAGATGCTCACACTGGTCGCGGCCATGACCAGGCCCACGAACCAACCCGCTTCGCCCGAATACCCCAGCGCGTTCATCACCACCCCGGCCACGCCCACGGGCACGAGCACCCCCAACACGCCGGTCCACAGCGCGGGACGGCCGGCGCGGGCCAGCGCCTCGACTTCCACCTCCATCCCGGCCAGGAACATCAAAAACACAACGCCCAGAAAGGCCAGATGCTCCAGCACCACATCCAGATGCGCGCCGCCCTCGAACACCGGCCAGTGCAGCGCGTTCAGGACCGACGGGCCCAGCACCAGGCCGCTCACGATTTCACCCAACACCGTGGGTTGCCCCAGCCGCGTGCTGAGGTAGCCGCCCAACTTGGCCGCGGCAATCATCACACCCAAGGCCAACGCAAAGGCTAAAGTCGCGTGGGCATCCATCCAGTACCACCCTCGTCGAACGGGGCGATGCCCGACAGCGGCGGGCACCAAAGCCGGGCTGCAGCCCCGGCCGGCGAATCGGTCGGGGGGATTATACCAGCAACCCACCCAAAAGCACCGGGGGCCGCTGCGACGGCCCCCGGTCAGGCGATGCCAAACCCGCAGGATGGCGGACTTCAGGCAGTGGCGTGCTCGCCCGTGCGGCGCAGCGCGTCTTCCACCACGGCCACCACATCGGGGAACTGGTCCAGGCCCAGGCGCTTCAGCGTTTCTAAGGTGGGGATGCCCTGCCGGGTCCAGCCGCGACGCTCGTACACCGCGTCCAGCAGGCTCTCGTACTGGGCCTCCCGATGTTTGCGCAGCAGCGCGATTTTCTCTTCGGTGCTCAGGCCCGCGATGTCGTGGCCCAGTTCCTTGAGTTGGTTGTCGTAACGCTCCCGCCGCGACTCGTACTCTTCCACCGTCACCGGGCCCATGGAGCGATACGGCGGACGGTCGTGCTCCCGCAGGCCCGAGCCCCGCCGGATGTTGAAGATGCGCTGGAAGTTGTACACCTTCTCGCTCTGCAAAATGAGGTCCGCGCCCGTGACCGGGATGCCCGTCACGCCCTCGTGCAGCATGCAATAGTTCTCCACATGCTTGGGCACCTTGTGCGGTTCGTCGGTATAGGCATTGTCCGCGGGCTCGATGTCGTTCCAGGGCAGTTTGCACAGGCCGTGCAGGCTGAACCAGGTGCGCCACATGGGGAAGTAGTGCAGGGCCTCGGCCTTGTCTTCGAAGGTGGGAATCTGGTTGTTGACCATGTCCATGAAGATGAGCCAGGCTTCGTCGTGTTGCGGGCCCTTGTTGGCGATGCCGTAGCCGCCCTGCTGGGCCAGGGATTCCTTGGTGACATAGAAGGAATATTCCATGCCCTTGACTTCCATGGCGATGTCGTCCATGAAAGCCCGGTCCAGCCCATACACCCGGTGGAAGAAGTCCTTGAGCCAGCGGCTGCCCATGGCCACCAGGCGGCCGAAGCCCTCGCCGCGCGCGATTTGGTGCAGCACCTCGAGCACCGCGTCCGCGTTGCCCCAACTCAAATCCAGGCCGCCGGTGTGCTCCTGGGTGAGCATCCCGCGCTGATACAGTTCCATGACGAAGGCCATGGTGGTGCCGAAGGAGATGCTGTCCAGGCCGTAGGTGTCCACATAGAAGTTGATTTCGAGCACGGCCATGGGGTCAAAGATGCCCAGGTTTGCGCCCAGACCGGCGGCGTTCTCGTACTCGGGGCCGTCTACGGTGACCAGGTGCCCCTTGAAGGGCCCCGTGCGCAGGCGGAAGTTGTCCACCGCGTGGGAGCACGAGAGTTGGCAACCGTAATGGCAGCCGTCGGGCACGCCCTGGGTGAACAGGGAAATCCACACGGCCTTGGAAATCTTGCTGGCCTCGGGGTGTTGCCCGTACTGCCAGTTGTGCACGGGCAGCAGGTCGTAGTCGTTCATGATGCCCACGAGGTACGGCGTGCCCACCTTGCGCATCTGGTTCTGCTTGTCGTCCAGTTCCCAAATCTCGGTGTTGATGCGCTGGCTGGCCTTACGCAGCAATTCGGGCTTGGCCGGGCCGTTGCTGGTGAGCGCGTTCCAGCCCGTGTAGCGCACCACGATGGCCTTGACGCGCTTGTCCACCAACACCGTCCCGGTGCCGCCGCGCGCGGCCTGCTTGTAGCGCACCTTCTTGCGCTTGGGGTCATACCACGACACATTGAGCATGCCAAAACGGCTGTACTTGGCCCCCGGCCCCGCGGTCACCACCGAGATGTTGCGCTTGTCCCGCTCGCTCTTGGCATACATCTCGGTCAGGGTCTCGGCCAGAATGTGGCCGTAGGGCTCTTCCAGCCAGGCTTCCTCAATGGTCACCTTTCCCGTGTCGCCGTCAATGACGATGATGACATCCCGGTCGGCCTTGCCCGTGATTTCCAGCGCGTCGAAGCCTGCGCCTTTGAGGTAGGTGGCGAACATGCCGCCCACATTGCTGTCCACCACCAACCCGGTCAGCGGCGAGATGGTCACCACCGTAGATTTGCCGGTGCCGGCATAGGAAAGCGTGCCGCAAATGGGGCCGTTGGCGATAATCAAGGGGTTCTCGGGGTCGTCCCACTGGGTCTCGGGCGTGGTCGCGTTCCAGGCCAGCCACAGGGCGAACCCTCGGCCGCCGGTGAACACTTCCTTCATCTGCTCGGTCACCGGCCGCTCTTCGATGTGCATGTCGTTCAAGTTGATGTGCAGCGTGCGATTGGCATAGCCCCGTTGCACCGGGCGCTTTTCGTAGGTGTATTCGGCCAACAGCCGATGGGCTTCCTTCAGGATGTCCACAGGGATGAAGGTCGCGGTCATACAAAACCTCCTTGTAAGGGTGCCGGCTTGGCCACCAACCTGCTGCCCTAATTATAACGGAGACCCGCGCCTGAGGATGGGCACGGGTCTCAAAAAAGGGGAACCGCTTCTGCGGCCGGCGCGGGCCGCGCGGCGGGGTTTACGGCTCGATTTTCGTCCCTAAGACTTCCAGGAACTTGGCCATCCACTCGGGATGCGCGGGCCAGGCGGGCGCGGTGACCAGATTGCCGTCCACCACCGCGTTGCTGAAGGTGGCGTTGACTTCGCCCAACACCGCGCCGGCCAGTTTCATCTCAGGCATCACCGCGGGGTAGCCGATGGCCTTCTTGCCCTCCAACGCGCCGGCCGCGGCCAGAATCTGCACGCCGTGGCAAATGGCCGCGATGGGCTTGTTGGCCTCGGCGAAGTGTCGGGCAATGGCCAGCACCCGCTCGTCCAGGCGCAAATACTCGGGCGCCCGCCCACCGGGGATGACCAGCGCGTCGTAGTCCGCGGGGTCTACCTTGTCGAAGTCGTAATTGACGGTGAAGTTGTGCCCGCGCTTCTCGCTGTAGGTCTGGTCGCCCTCGAAGTCGTGCACGGCCGTGCGCACCTGCTCGCCGGCCTTCTTGCCCGGACACACCGCGTGCACCCGGTGGCCCACCATCTGCAGCATCTGGAAGGGCACCATGGCCTCATAATCCTCCACATAGTCCCCCACGAGCATCAAGATTTTCTTCGGCGCCATGCCAATCCTCCTGAATTCGGAAAAGCGGAACGAACAGCGACATCTTCAGTGTAGCGACCTGCCCAGGGCGCGTCAAGGGGGTGTCCGGCGGTGTCTGGCGTTTTCGGCGATTTGACCCTTGACAAGCCCCCGCCAGGCGCCTAAAGTAGGTAGAAATATCGCCCGCGGCGGGCGCGGGCCCGCGCGGAGCCTTTCCCCCCAAGGAGGCCATGATGCATCCCTGGAGCGCTTGGCGTAAAACCCTCGTGGATGTCGCCATGGGCCGCGCGCCCGCCGACATTGTCATCCGCCGGGGGCGCTGGGTCAGCGTGCAGTCGGGCGAGATTTTGCCCAACACCGACATCGCCATCAAAGGCGAGCGCATCGCGTTCGTCGGCCCCGACGCCTCGCACACCATCGGCCCCGACACGCAGGTGGTGGACGCGAACGGCATGTACCTGGTGCCCGGCCTGCTCGACGCGCACATGCACATCGAGTCGGGCATGGTCACGGTCACCGAGTTCGTGCGCGCGGTGGTGCCCTGGGGCACCACGGGCATGTTCGTGGACCCGCACGAGATTGCCAATGTGTTCGGCCTCAAGGGCGTGCGCCTGATGGTGGATGAAGCCCAGGTGCAGCCGGTGCATGTATGGGTGCAGGTGCCCTCGTGCGTGCCCTCCGCGCCGGGCCTGGAGACGGCCGGGGCCACCATCACCCCCGAAGATGTGGCCGAGGCCATGCAGTGGGACGGCATCATCGGCCTGGGCGAGATGATGAACTTCCCCGGCGTGTTCAACGGCGATGGCAAGATGCTGGACGAGATGGCCGCCACCGCGGCCGCGGGCAAGGTCATCGGCGGCCACTATGCCGCGGCCGACCTGGGCCTGCCCTTTCACGGCTATGTGGCCGGCGGCCCCGAGGACGACCACGAGGGCACCCGGGCCGAAGACGCCATCGCGCGGGTGCGGCAGGGCATGAAGGCCATGCTGCGCTTGGGCTCGGGCTGGCGGGATGTGGCCGCGCAGGTGGTGGCCATCACCGAGCACGGCCTGGACCCGCGACACTTTTTGCTGTGCACCGACGATTGCCACGCGGGCACCCTGGTGCACGAGGGCCACATGGACCGGGTGGTGCGGGAGGCCATCCGGCACGGCGTGCCGCCCATCACGGCCATCCAGATGGCCACCCTCAACACCGCGGAGCACTTCGGCGTGAGCCGCGATGTGGGCCTCATCGCGCCGGGGCGCTACGCGGACATCCTGCTGGTGCCCGACCTGGAACACTTCCGCGCCCACCGGGTGATGGCCAAGGGCCGCTGGCTGGCCGAGGACGGGCGTTGGGTCGCCGACCTGCCGCCGTACACCTACCCCGACTGGGCCCGCCATTCGGTGCATCTGGCCCGGCCGCTGACGGCCGAGGACTTCCGCATCCCCACCGCGGCCTACATGGGCCGGGTGCGCGCCCATGTCATCGGCGTGGTGGAAGGCCAAGCCCCGACCCGCCACCTGGTCATGGAACTGCCCATTGAGGCCGGCGAAGTGCGGGCCAATTACGACTACGATGTGGCCAAAGTGGCCCTGGTGGAACGCCACCGCGGCACGGGCGCGGTGCAGATGGGCCTGGTGCACGGCTTTGGCTTCAGCGAGCCCTGCGCGGTGGCCTCCACCGTGGCCCAC
>WGAK01000204.1 GCA_015494815.1 Anaerolineales bacterium
CCCACCGGGCCGACGAACGCCACTACATCCCCAGCATTGGCCCTTACTACGCCGCGCTGCAGGCCTACGCCCGGCGGTTGGTGGACATGGCCTCCGCGGCCGACGCCGCGACCCAATAGCGCACCTCGCCCTCCCGCCGGGTCAGGTGGTGCGCGTCGCCGTAGGTCAACAGGGCCAGGGTATAGCGCCGCGAGAGGCCCAACACCTCGCGCGCCTGCCGCACGGTAAACCCGCCCTGGGGAAACGCCCGGCGCAGGGCCTGCCACCAGGCCCGGACACGCGCCTGCGGCACCACCACCTGGAGGCTCAGCGGCACCAGAGCGCCGGCGCGCAGCAACGCCTCCCACGCGGCGGGGCCGACGCGTGCCCGCAGCCGTTGCGCCGCGGGCCAGGGCGGCGCGGCATCCAGTGCGGCGTCAATCTGTGCCAACGCGCGCGCCAGCGCGGGCGGCCAACGGGGCGTATGCCCCGGCCGGGCCCACCCCGCACCCTGGGGGACCAGCACACCCTCGGCCTGGGCCTGGGCCAACCACGCGGCCTGTAACGCCGGGGGCACCCGCACGCGCGCCAGCAGCGCGGCCGCATCCAGGCCCGGCTGCTCAGGATGCGCCGCGTGGTGCGCGTCCAGCACCTGCGCGGCCCGCGCGTGCCAGCGGGCCACCTGGTCGCGCGCCACAAAGACCACCCCGCGGGACGTGCGCCAGGCCAGGGCCCGGCCCGCCCGCACCAAAGTTTGCAAAGCCGCGGCCACGTCCTCGGGCGCCGCGTGCACGCGGCGGGCCCAGGTCGCGACATCGCCATAGCCGTGCAGGGCCAGCAGGGCCTGCAACACCGTGGGCAAATCGGTCGCAGCCAGGGCGGTCAAGTGGGCGCGCGTGGCCGCAGCCCAGCGTTTGTGCCGCGGGGGGTGCGGGTCCAACACCCATCCGCCGGCCCAGGTCGCCGCGGGCGACAGACGCCGCAGCACGAACCGGTCGCCGCGGCGGGCGACCACGGGCTGCTGCAAGAGCAACTGCACGAACCCCGACGCGCCCGGCCGCAAAGCCTCGTCCCCCAGCACCCGCACCCGAGCCACCACCCGCGCGGTCGCCAGGTGCAGCCGCACCTGCGCATTGTGCCGCAAGGCCGCGGGCGCGTCGGGCAGCACCCGCACCCAGGCGTCCAGCCGGGTGGTGGGCTCGTCGTCGCCGGGCAGCACCAGCCAACGGCCGCGACCCAGCGCCTCCCGGGGCACGCCCACCAGATTGGCCGCCACCCGCGCCGCGGGCTGCACGTGCGTCACCGGCTGGCCGTGGCTGTGCAGGTTGCGAATGCGGGCGATGGCCCCGCCGGGCAGCACCTGCACCCGCATGCCCACCTGCAGAGCGCCGTCCACCAGGGTGCCGGTGACCACCGGGCCAAAGCCGGACAGCACGAAGGCCCGGTCAATGGCCAGGCGTGGGCGGCCCAAGTCGGGCCGCGGCGGCACCCGGGCCAACACCGCGGCCAGGGCCGCGGTCAACGCATCCAACCCCTGGCCCGTGCGCGCGGAAACGGGCACAATGGGCGCGTCGTGCAGGCCGGTGCCCTGCAGCAGCGCGCGCACCTCCGCGCGGCGCCGGGCCAGGAGGCCGGGGTCGGGCACCAAATCCACCTTGGTCAGCGCCACCACCCCGGCCCGCAACCCCAGCAGGTCCACAATGGCCACATGCTCGCGGGTCTGGGGCATCACGCCCTCGTCCGCGGCCACCACCAGCAGCACCGCGTCCACCAGCCCCACCCCGGCCAGCATGTTGGCGATGAAATCCCGGTGGCCGGGCACATCCACAATGCCCACAGGCGTGCCGTCGGGCAACTGCCAGAACGCGAAGCCCAGGTCAATGCTCATCCCCCGGGCCCGTTCTTGCGGCAAGCGGTCGGGATGCGTGCCGGTCAACGCCTGCACCAGCACCGATTTGCCGTGGTCCACATGTCCGGCCGTGGCCAGCACGCGGCGGCGCAGGGGGGCGCTCATGGGGAACGCCCCTCCGGTGCGGCCGGGGAACCGAGCCGGGCGCGCAGGAACGCGTCCACCCGAGCGATGGTTTGCGCGGGCGATAGCCCGTCGGTGGGCAGCACCAGGTCGGCGTGGGCGCGCGCGTGGGCCAGGCGCTGCTGTTGCTCCGCGTAGGCCTCGGGCGAGAGGCGCAGGGCTTTGCGACGGCAGGCCTCGGCCCACGAGACATCCAGAAACACCAGCACGCGCGGGCGGGTCAAACGCTGCCACATGTCGGGGACGAAGGAATGTTCCTGGGCAATGGCCTTGGCGCGCCAGCCCAGGGCTTGCAGGCCCCGGGCCACGGTGGTCTTGCCCGCCGCGCAGGGCCCCACCAGGCCCACATCCCAGCGCGGCGGGGCCTGGGTCGGCCGGGGCGACCGGGCGGAGCGACGGTTCGGGTGCGCGCCACCGCGCGGCCGCGCGGCACGCAGCCCGGCCCCTGACCGTCGAGGTTCTACAGTCCAGCCCGGCAGCCTCATGAGGCACTCCTCCTGCCGACGGTCCGCGGGGGCAGCGACGCGCGTCACCCCGGCGGGGCGAATTATACCCAAAACACAGGCTTCCGAAGCCCACGGGCCTCGGAAGCCTCGCCAACGATGTCCCGGTTGGGTGTGGACAAACCGGCTACGAAGCCATACCGGCGCAGGCAGCCAGCGCCAACACCATCACCACAGCCACGGCCAACACGAACAGTTTCGCGCGCATAGCGAACCTCCTCAAAAAGATTGGATTTTCCTCATTATAGCAAGACTTTTGCCCGCGTCAACTGCGAGTTCTCGCATATTCACCGCGCGGGAACCCTCAAATTTGTCCATTTCGAGGAGCGGAGACGCGCGCGTCGAACTGGCCGTGTGGGTGACCAACACCAACGCCCCGTCGCGGGACGGGGCGTTGGGTGGGAATCGTGCGTGTGACGGGAGGGCTTAGCGACCGTGGCCCTTCTTCTTTTGCGTCTCCAGCCAGGTGCGCACAAAGGTGGGCACCTCTTCGTCTTGCAGCAATTGCTGCCAGTCCGCGGCCAGGTCGTCGGTCTCCGCGGTGGGCGTGGTCGTGGGGGTCGGCCGCGTGGGTCGCGGGGTCGGCCGAGGGGTCTCGCGGCGCCGCAGGTCTTCTACCGCGCGGTGCTGCCGCTGCGAGGCCGCGCTGGCGCTATGGCCGTCGAAGCCCGTGGCCACCACGGTGATGCGCAGGCGGCCTTCCATGTTCTCGTCCACCACCGCGCCGAAGATGAGGTTGACCTCGGGGTGCGCCACGGCACGGATGATTTGCGAGGCCTCGTACACCTCGTGCAGCGTGAGGTCGGGGCCGCCGGTGATGTTGAGCAAAATGCCCCGGGCGCCCTCGATGGTCACATCCAGCAACTTGCTGGAGATGGCAGCCTCGGCCGCGGCCCGGGCCCGATTGTCGCCCGTGCCTTCGCCCACGGCCATGAGCGCGGCACCGCCCTCGGCCATGATGGCCCGCACATCCGCAAAGTCCAGGTTGATGAGGCCCGGCACGGTGATGAGTTCCGAGATGCCCTGCACGCCTTGCAGCAGCACCTCGTCGGCCGCCTTGAACGCGTTTTGCAGCGACAGGTGCTTGTCTACGATGTCCAGCAGGCGGTCGTTGGGGATGACGATGAGGGTGTCCACGGCCTCGCGCAGGTTGGCGATGCCCTCTTCCGCGACCTTCTGCCGGCGGGCGCCCTCGAAGGAAAACGGGCGGGTGACCACGCCGATGGTCAGCGCGCCCTCTTCGCGGGCCAGGCGAGCCACCACGGGCGCGGCGCCGGTGCCGGTGCCACCGCCCATGCCCGCGGTCACGAACACCATGTCCGCGCCTTTGACGACCTCACGCAACTCTTGCTGGCTTTCTTCGGCGGCCTTACGCCCGACTTCGGGGTTGCCGCCCGAGCCCAGGCCCCGGGTGACCTTGTCGCCAATGCGCACCCGGGTGGGCGCCAGGCTCTTGGCCAGGTGTTGGGCGTCGGTGTTCACGGCCACGAATTCCACGCCCTGCACCCCTTCGGCAATCATCCGGTCCACGGCGTTGCAACCACCGCCGCCCACGCCGATGACCATAATCCGGGCAAAAGGTTCCGGCGCTGCATAACCAAATTGACCGTTCATCATTTCAAACCTCCTCGCGGATGAATGTATTTTACCAAGATAGACGCGCTTTGTAAAGAGTACAATAGTTTTTCGCGACAACATCGCGCGCGATAACGCGCGTGACGCCCCGGCTAAGGCAACAAGCCGCGCAAAAAGGCCAGCACTCGCGACCACCACGGCTCGTCCAAGGCCTCGGCCACGGCCCAACCGCCCTCGCCCTGGCGGTAGAGCGCAGCCAGTTTCAGCGCGCCCACCGTGGCCGCGAAGGCCGGGTCCTGCAACCGTTTGGGCAGGCCGGGCAGCGCCTCGGGCCGCCCGATGCGCGCGGGCAAACGCAGCACCCGCGTCGCCAAAGTGCGCACGCCGGGCAGATGCGCGGTGCCGCCGGTCAGCACCACACCCGCGGCCAGCAACCCCGGCGCGGCGCTCTGGCTCACCTGCTCCGCGGCCAGGCGCAAAATCTCCTCCACCCGCGGGCCGATGATGAGGGCCAGTTCCGAGGGCCGCACCACCAGGTCGTCGTCCGCGCCGAAGGGCCGGATGTTCAGCGGCTCTTCGTCCTGCGCGTGACGGGTGGGCAGCGCGCGGCCGTATTCCACCTTGATTTGCTCGGCCACTTCCAAGGGCACATTCAAGCCATAGGCCAGGTCGCGGGTGATGTGGTCGCCACCCAAAGGCAGCACGGCCGTGTGCCACACTTCCCCTTTGGCATACACGGTGACATCGGTGGTGCCCGCGCCCAGGTCAATGACCACCACGCCCATGTCGCGCTCGGCCTGGCTCAGCACGGCCTCACCCGCGGCCAGCCCGCCCAGCACGAAGCCCTCCACTTCCAGCCCGGCCTCTTCGACGGCCCGCTGCAGGTTGAGCAGCGCGGTCTTCTCCGCGGTCACGATGTGCACCTCGGCCTCCAGGCGATAGCCATACATACCCAGCGGCCAGGGCACCTCTTTGTCGTCCAGCCGAAACCCACGCCGAATGACATGCACCACTTCTTGATTGTGCGGAACCGTGATGGCCCGGGCCGAGTCCTCGGCCCGCCGGATGTCGTCTTCGTCCACCACCCCGCGGCTGACCCCCACCGCGGCGCGGTTGTTTTGGCTGTAGACCGTGGAGCCCGCGAAGGTCACATACGCCGCGTCCAGGGGTTGCCGCGCGATGCGCGCGGTGCGCTCGGCCACCCGCCGCAGCACCCGGCTGACCTCCCGCAGGTTGACCACCGCGCCTTTGCGCATGCCGCGGCTGCGCTCCAGAGCCGCGGCGACCACCTGCAGCCCCTTGATGGGGTCCGGCACCGCGGCCACCGCGGCCACCTGGGCCGTGCCCACATCCAGCGCCACCAACGGGCGTTCCAACGGTGTTCGCGTCATGCTCTACCTCGCTTGCGACTCGAAATGCAAACCCGGCGACTGCCAGATACGCAAGTCCACCCAGGCCGGGTACAACCCGCGGGCTTCCAGCGCGGGCACCAGGGCGTCGTAGACGGCCAGGCGGACATCCAGGTCTTGCGGCGAATGCCCCACGAAGACCAGCCACGCCTGGGGCGCGCGCCAGCCCATGCCGTATTGAGGGTGATAGACCAGCCCAACCTCGGGGCCCAGGCGTTGGTGCAGGGCCTGAGCCAGGGCCACTTCGTCGGCCGTGGGCGGGTCGGGCGGCCCTTGCGCCGCGGGCACCTGCACTTCCACCACCGGCCAGGCCGGGTCGGCCTCGCCCAGCGCGGGGAAGGCCGCGCCCGTGGCATCCACCCACCAGGTCTGGCGGCCCACCTGCCACACCAGCGCGGGCTGGCGCTCGCGGGCCTCGATGCGCAGGGTGTCGGGCCAGCGCACCTGCACCGTCACCTCGTCCAGCGCGGGGAACGCGGCCCGCAGCACGGCCGCCGCCTGCGCGGGGTCCACGGCCACCAACGGTTGCCCGCGCCAGGCCGCTACCGCGGGCAACGCGGTCAGCCGCGCGGGGTCGGTCCAGCGCAGCCCGCGCACCTCGATGCGCTGCACCCGCAAGGCCGGGCTGAAGGCCAGCGTGAGCGTGGCGGCCAGCAACACCGCGAACCACAGCCAGGCCGGCCAGCGCGGGGGCAAGGGAAGCCGCAGCCGCGGCCGCACGCGGCGACGGCGGCGCACCTTGGGCCGTCGCGTGCGCCGCGCACCGGGAGCAGCCCCGCCGCGCGGCCGAGCCAGGATGGGCGGGCCCGCGCGCGTGCCGCGCGGCCGCGACCGGGCCGGCCGCGGCCGGGACGCTGCGGCGTCTGGCGGGCGCACCCGCGGGCCCGGGGCAATGCGCGGGGCCACGCGCGGCAAGGTGTCCACTTCGGACCAACGGCTCATGACGCTTTCCGCTCCTCGGCCCGCTCGAGGGCCAGGTCAATCAAACGGTCCAGCAATGCGGCATACGACAGGCCCGACGCGGCCCACAGTTTGGGGTACATGCTGATGGGCGTGAAGCCCGGCAAAGTGTTGATTTCACTGAGGAACAGGTCCCCTGAGGCCGGGTCGAGCAGGAAATCCACCCGGGCCATGCCCGCGACATCCGCGACCCGATAGGCGGCCAGCGCCAGTTCCCGCACCCGGCGGGCCTGGTCGGGCTCCAGCCGTGCAGGGATGAGCAACTGCGAGCCGGCATCCAGGTACTTGGCCTCGTAGGTGTAGAACTCGGCCGCGGGCACGATTTCCCCCGGCACCGAGGCTTCGGGCTCGTCGTTGCCCAGGATGCTGATTTCAATCTCCCGCGCGTTCACCACGCCCCGCTCCACCAGCAAACGGCGGTCGTAGCGCGCGGCCTCCTCCAGCCCGGCGCGTAATTCGTCTCGATGGTGCACCTTGCGCACACCCACCGACGAACCCAGGTTGGCCGGTTTGGTGAACAAGGGGTAAGGCCCGACGGCCTCGGCTTCGTCCAGCACGGCCTCGGGCTCACGCCGCCACCGATGCCGGGTGAACACGGCATAGGGCACCACGGGCAGGCCGTGGGCCCGCATGAGGTCCTTGAACAGGCCTTTGTCCATAGCCAGGGCCGAAGCCGTGACCCCCGCGCCCACATACGCCACGCCAGCCAGTTCCAACAAACCCTGCAGCGTTCCGTCTTCGCCCCAGGGGCCGTGCAGTACCGGAAAGACCACATCCACCTCGGCCAGGCGGGTGAGCACGCCGTCGTCCCAGCGCCACAGGCCCCGCCGGGTGGGGTCAGGCGGCAGGCACACGGGCGTCAGCCCCGCGGTGTCGCCTCGTTCCAGGGCCTCGCGGGCCTGGGGGCCGAACAGCCACGCGCCCTGCCGGGTGATGCCCACCGGAAAGACCTCGTAGCGCTCGGGGTCCAGGTGGGCCAGCACCGAACGGGCCGACATGAGCGAGACTTCGTGCTCGTCCGACCGGCCGCCGAACAAGACGGCTACACGCAGTTTCATGAGACCACCTCCTCGGCCGCGGCCAACATGTCCGCCACCGAACCGTACACCGCGGCCCGTTCGCGTCGCGTCCAGGCCCCCACCAACTCGATTTCGGGTTCCAGCAGCACGCCAAAGCGCCGATACACCGTCGCCCGCGCCTGCACCAGCAAGGTCCACACCGCGCGCGCGGTGGCCGCACCCTGATTGACGAAGAAGTTGGCGTGCCGCGGGCTGATGGTCGCGTCGCCCCGGCGCAGGCCTTTGAGCCCGGCCGCGTCAATCAGGCGTCCGGCCGCGTCGCCGGGCGGATTCTTGAACATGGAGCCCATGCTCGCGCCGGGCGGCTGGGTCGCCCGGCGTCGGGCCTGGGTTTCGGCCACCCAGGCTTGCAAAGCCGCGGGGTCCACGGCCCGGCGCAGCCGAAAGGTCGCCCGCAACACCACCCCGCGCACGGCGCCCCGCTTGAGCGCGCTGGTGCGATAGGCAAAGCCCAGGTCGGCTGCGGTCCACACCTCCCGCCGGCTGTGGCCCTCGGGCGTGAGCACCAACACCTCGGCGGTCTGAAGCACGCCGGCGATGTCGCCGCCAAACGCGCCCGCGTTGCCCACCACCGCGCCGCCCACCGTGCCGGGGATGCCCACGGCCCACGCCAGCCCTTCCAGGCCCTCGGCCACGGTGCGCCGGGCCAGCGCGCCCAACGAGGCCCCACTGGCCGCGCGGGCTTCGTACGGTGCGCGGTCGGCGCGCAGCGTCACCGCGCGCGCCCGGTTGAGCAGCACCACCCCACGCACGCCGGCGTCGGCCACCAGCACATTGGAGCCGCCTCCCAGCACCCGGAAGGACAACCCCTGCTGCCACAGCCACGCCACGGCCGCGGCCAGGGCCTCCACCGAAGCGACGGTCAGCAACGCGTCGGCCGGGCCGCCGATGCGGGCCGAGGTGTAAGGCGCCAGCGGCACATCGAAACGCACCGCCGCGCCAAATCGTTGCGCCAGGGCCCCACGCTGGGAAGCCGTCAGCGCGGCGCTCATGCGTGCACCTCCGCGTCGCGGGGCCTCACGCCCAGGCGCGTCAACACCTGGGGCGCGTCGCCAGCCGACAAGATGAGCACCACCGCGGGCGCCTGGACGCGCGCGGCCAGCCATGCGGCGGCCTCGTCCAGGGTGGCGGCATACCCCACCACCCGCGGGCCGGCCCCGGCCGCAGCCCGGGCCGCGATGGCGGCTTGCAAAGCCTCGCCCGTCACGCCGGGCAAGGGCGCCTCGCGGGCCGCGTAAATCGCCAACACCAGCACGCCATCGGCCGCCTGCAAGGCCGAGACGAAGCCATCCCACAGGGCACGCGTGCGGCTGAAGGTGTGCGGCTGCCACACCGCCCACAGCGTGCGGTCGGGGTAACGCTGCCGCGCGGCCTGCAGCGTGGCGGCAATCTCGGTGGGATGGTGGGCGTAGTCGTCCACCCAGGCGATGCCGTCGCGGTCGGCCACCACGGTGAAACGCCGCCCCGCGCCGGGGAAGTCGGCCAGGGCCTCGGCCGCGGCCGCGAGGTCGAGGCCCAGTTGGTCCACCACGGCCAGCGCGGCCAGCGCGTTGGCCACATTGTGCTCGCCGGGCACCTGCAAGCGCACCGGCACCGCCGGGCCGCCCGCGGGCTGCAGGGTGAACCGGATGCCCCGGCCGGGCTGACTGCGCACATCCACGGCCCGATAGTCGGCCGGGCCGCGGAGGGCAAACGTGCGCACCGCCGGGGCAGCGGACAGACGGCCGCGCAGCGCGGCCACGCCGGGGTCGTCGGCCCGCAGCACCAGCATCCGCTGCACCCGGCGGGCAAAGGCCGCAAACGCGTCCACATAATCGTCCCAGGTGGGGAACAAGTCGGGGTGGTCGTGCTCCAGGATGGTCACGGCCGCGACCTCGGGCTGCAGGCCCAGGAACATGTGGTCGTACTCGTCGGCTTCGATGACGAACCAGGGCCCCGCGCCGGCGCGCGCATTGCCCCAAGGGGGCACATCCCCACCCAGCACAAAGGTGGGGTCTTGCCCCAACGCGTGCAACACCCAGGCCAGCATGGCCGTGGTGGTGGTCTTGCCGTGGGTGCCGGCCACGGCCAGGGTGCGGTACCCCGCGGTCAGGGTGGGCAAGAAGGCCCGGCGGGTGAGCACGGGAATGCCGCGCGCGTGGGCGGCCTGCACTTCAGGATGCGTGGGCGGCACGGCCGACGAGCGCAGCACCAGGTCCACGCCCGCGAGGTGGGCCGGGTCGTGGCCTACGCGCGCGTCCAGGCCCGCGGCCTGCAACGCGCGCAGCCGCGGGTTGGCGGCCCGGTCGCAGCCCGAGACCCGCCAGCCCCGGGCGTGCAAAATCCGGGCGATGGCCGAAAGGCCGGTGCCGCCGATGCCGATGAGGTGCATGTGTCGCGCGGTCATGACCCGGTCCTCAAATGAACACAACGAGTACGAAGACGAACGCCGCGGTCACCACGACATACAACCAGGGCACGCCCAAGAAGCGGGGCGGCAAGTTCTCGACCAGCCGCAGCGCGGCCGCGCCGTAGATGGTGGTCGGGTCGGGCGGCACGATGATGCGCGCGGCCCGGGCCGCGAAATCGGTTCCCTGAAAATAGTTCACCTCGTGCAGGTAATACCACAGCGACCCCACCAGCAGATAGCCGTTGAGCAGGCCCAACACGAAGCCCAGCAGGCGATTTTGGAGCCATTCGCGCCGACCGCCCCCGGCGGCCGCGCCCAGGCCCGAGGGGGTTTGATAGCCGAAGAAAGCCATGACCACCAAAATGCCCGCCCGCATGAAGAACTCGGTGCGCGGGGAGGCCTGAAAAATCCACGGCATGTACACCTCGATGAGGTTGATAATCATCAACGCCACCAGCAGGCTGAAGGTCACCAACAGTTCCTTGGCCCAGCCCCGTAAGGCGCCGACAAAGCCAAACAGGCTTTCCAGAATCCAGAACAGCACCGATAGGTGAACCATGCCACGCCCCTCCCGGCGGTGCGCCGCGGCTCAAAGCAAGACCACGACCAGGAAAATCATCAAGACCAACAGGCCCACCAACGCCAGAGGAATGGTTCCGCCCAGCACGGGTTTGAGGATGAAGCGCGGGAACATGTAGGGCAACAGGAACGGCACCGCCTCGCGGGGTGGCTCGAAGCCGCTGACAGGGTAGCCGTAGGCGGCCAGATAGTACCACAGCGACCCGACCAGCAAGTAGCCGTTGACCAGGCCCAGGAACGCGCCCAGCACCAGGTCTTGTTTGCGCATTGGCGCGGTGCGAGAGGCGAAACGCCCCAAACCCGCGGTCTGATAGCCGAAGAAGGCCAGCACGCCCAACAGCACCACCCGGTAGATGAACGCGCGGCGCGCGGCGGGTGAGGCCGGGTTGGGCGTTGGACCCTGCGGCAGCGGCGGCTGGGGCGCCTGCCCCGGCACGAGCAGGGCGGGGGGCAACGCCGGCGGCCAGGCCCCTTGCCAAACCGGCTCGCTGCCGCGCAAGAAAAAGGCGATGATAACGAAGGCCAGCATCAAAGCCGTGGTGACGAAAATCTCCCGCACCCAGCCCCGAATGGCGCCCACCGCGGCGAAGAACAACATCAACAGCCAGAACAAGACCTCCAGCGACAACATGCCTCACCTCCCCGCGGCCAGGTCGTGCAGCAAGGCCGCAATGCGCTCGGCCGCGTCGGGTCGGGCCAGGGCCTGGGATGCCTCGCGCATGGCCTGCCGGGCCGCGGCATCGTGCAACAGCGCGCGCACTTCGGGCACCAGGCGCTGCGCCAGGTCCGCGTCGGCCACCACGCGCGCGGCGCCGCGCCGGGCCAGATACGCCGCATTGACCTGCTGGTAACGCCAGGCATAGGGATAAGGCACCAGGATGGCCGGCAGGCCGAACAGGGGGAATTCCCCCAGGGTCGAAGCGCCCGCCCGGGCCACGACCAGGTCCGCGGCGGCCAGGGCCGCGCCCATGTCCGCATCATACAAGAAGGGGAACACCCGGTAGCGACGCCGGTCTTGGGGAGGCAACGCCTGCCACGCGTCGTGCACCGCGGGCCAGTCCAGACGGCCCGTGAGGTGCACCACCTGGGCCATCGCCAGCAGGGCCTCCAGGTTGGCGGCCACCGCGCGGTTGAGGGAGCGCGCGCCCTTGCTGCCGCCGGTGACCAGCAGCACCGGCGCGTCGGGGTCCAGGCCCAGCCGCTGTCGGGCTTCGGCCCGCCGCCCCACCCAGGCCGCGATTTCTTTCCGCACGGGGTAGCCCGTGACCACCACCCGCTTGCCCGGGAAGAAGCGTTGGGATTCGGGCGTGCTCACGGCCACCACATCCGCGAAGCGGTTCAGCGTGCGCAAGGCCAGGCCGGGCTCGATGTCGGGGACGAACAGCAGCGTGGGCACCCGCCACCCCGCCAGGCCCACGGGCACGGCCACATAGCCGCCCGTGAACAGCAACGCCTGGGGGCGGAACTCGGCCAACACCCGGCGGGCTGCCAGCAAGCCCCGGGTCAGACGCCACAGGTTGCCCGGCAGCGCGCGCAGGCCCACTCCGTGCACGCCCGCCGCGGGAATGGTGCGCAAAGGCAGCCCCGCGCGAGGCACCAGGTCTTCCTCCACGCCGCCCTGACCGCCCACCCACAACACCTGGGTGGCGTCAGGCGCCAGGCGCTGCCACACGGCCAGCGCGGGATACACGCCGCCGCCGGTGCCCCCGGCGCAAATCAACAACCGCACGATTCGGCCCTCCTTGCTCCAGGCGGGTTCGTCGGGCCTCGCCCGCGACGCTGAGCACCAGCCCCAACGCGGCCAGGGTCACCGTCAGGTTCGACCCGCCATAACTGAAAAACGGCATGACATTCCCGGCCTCGGGCAGCAGGCCCACGATGCCGGCCATGTTGAGCACGGCTTCGCCGACCAGCCACAGCACCAGCCCGCCGGCCACCAGGCGGCCCAATGGGTCGGGGGTGTCGGCCGCGACTTGCAGACCGCGCCACAGCAACAAGCCAAAGGTCGCCACCACCACGGCCGCGCCCACCACACCCCACTCTTCGCCGATGACCGCGAACACGCTGTCGGTGTGAGGCAGGGGCAGATAGTAGAACTTGCTCTGGCCTTCGCCAATGCCCACGCCCAACCAACCGCCCCGCAGGAACGCCCAGATGGCCTCGCGCAAATGCCCTTCCACCTGGGCCGGGGCTTGCAGGGCAATCCAAAAATCCCGAAAGCGGGTGACCCCCACGGGGTAGACCCAGCGCATGGCCGGAACGCCCACGGCCAGCACCACCACGGCCACGACCACCGCGAACAGCATCTGCTTGGGGTGCGCGCCGGCCAAAAACAGCATCATCATGCCCAGGGCAAAAATGGTGGCCGCGGCGCTGAGGTCGGGTTGCAGCAGCACCAGCAGCGCGAACACGCCGGTGATGGCCCCGACCGAGGCCAACTCGTGCCGCCAGTTGGCCATATCGCGGCGGCGGGTGGTGAGCCACACGGCCAGGTACACGATGAGCACGGGCTTGGCGAACTCCGCGGGCTGCAACGAGCCGCCCAACAACGTGCGGCCCGTGACGCCGGCCAGGCGATTGCGCACCAGCAGCACCAACAGCGCGGCCAACACGCCTCCGGCCAGCAAAGCCACCAGCCGCGGCCGGGCCCGCAGCGGGCCATAGCCCACCCGCCAGGTCACCAGCATGAACAGCAATCCCACGGCCACGAACACGCCGTGCCGCGTCACAAAGTAGAACGCGGGTTTATCGGTGCGGGTGACCGCGAAGGCCACCGAGGTGGAATACACGGCCACGCTGCCCTCGACGAGCAACGCCAGGATGATGAGCAGCAGCGGCCAATCCACCGCGGCCCACCAGGGCACGCGCGGCGCGGCCGCCGGTTGCGCCGGCGCGGTATCGGCAGGGGTGCGGCGTGGCCGCATCAAGGCAATGCGTGCACCCATTGGCGGAACTTCTCCCCGCGCTCTTCGAAATTGCGGAACTGGTCATAACTGGCGCATCCCGGCGAGAGCAGGACGACCGAACCGGGTTGCGCCAGGGCCGCGGCCCGTTGAACGGCCGCGTGCAAATCGGGTACCACGGTCACGGTTTGGGGCAGGTCGCCGTCGGTAGCGTCCAGCGCCGCCTTCAGCAAAGGCGCGGCTTCGCCGAACAGAATCACATGCGTCACCCGCCGCCGCACCTCGCGGGCCCAGGCATCCCAGGGCAGGTGCTTGTCGCGGCCCCCGGCCAGCAAAATCAGAGGCTCGTCCCGGTCGAAGGCCCGCAATGCGGCCAGCACCCGGGCCGGGCTGGTGGCGATGGAGTCGTTGTACCAGGTCACGCCCCGATGGACGCGCACCGGCTCCAGGCGATGGGGCACGCCCGTGAAACCCTCCACGCCGGCCCGCATGGATGCGGGGGGCAACCCCAACACCCGGGCCACGGCCAGGGCCGCGGCCACATTCAGGCGATTGTGCCGCCCGCGCAGCGCCACCGCGTCCAGGGGCAACAAGGGCTCCTCCGGAGCCTGGGGCGAGTGCCAGACGAACATGCCGCCGCGCACGGTCACGCCCGTCACCCCCTGCGGAGGCGGCGTGAGGCCAAAACCCACCAGCCGGCCCTGCACCTGTTCCCGCAAGCCCCAGTCGAGGGGGTCTTCCCAGCCCAGCACGGCCACATCGTCGGGGCCCTGAAAAGCCAGAATGCGGGCCTTGGCCGCGATGTACGCGTCCATGCTGCCGTGCCGGTCCAGGTGGTTGGGGGTGATGTTGAGCACCACGGCCACGCGCGGCGAGGCGTGCGCAATCTCCAGTTGGAAACTGGAGACCTCCATCACGGCCACATCGTCGGGCTGCATGGCGGGCACCTCATGCAGCAGGGGGTTGCCGATGTTGCCCCCCACCCAGGCTTTGCGAAAGAGGGCGGAAGGCGCAGTCTCTCCGCTTTGGCTATACGCAATTCCGGCCGCCTCGCGCGCGGCAGCCGCCACCATGCGCCCCACCAGCGTCGTGGTCGTGGTCTTGCCCGACGAGCCCGTGATGCCCACGGTGGGGCACGGCGCGACCGCGAAGAACAGGCCCGCATCGCTCACCAGGGGCAAGCCCTGGGCCTGGGCCTGCTGCAACAGCGGCAGCGACAGCGGAACGCCGCCCGACACACCGACCACCTGCGGGCCTTGCAGCAAAAACGCGGGATGCCCGCCCGTCACCCAGGTGGCGGGTACCCCGGCCAGGTTCCGCCAGGCCGCGACCAGGGCGCGCGCGGGGCGACGGTCGTTGAGCACCACGCGCGCGCCGCGACCGGCGTAGAAGCGGGCCAGCGACGCGCCCTGCCGCCCTGCGCCGATGATGAGCGCCCAACGGGCCTGTTCAGGAGCCGTGCTCATGCCATCGTCCTCACGCCAACGCAATCAGCACGCCGATGAGCGCGCTGAGCAAATTCACCAGCCAGAAACGCATCACCACCTGGGTTTCGCTCCAACCCGAGAGTTCGAAGTGATGATGCAACGGCGACATCTTGAAAATGCGCTGCCCGCCGGTGGCCTTGAAATACGCCACCTGCAGCATCACGCTCAGGGTCTCGGCCAGAGGGATGAGCGCGATGAGGGGCAACACCAACCACTCGCCGGTCATCAAGGCCACCACGCCCAGCGTCGCGCCCAACGCCAGCGAGCCGGTGTCGCCCATGAACAACTGTGCAGGGTGGGCATTGAACCACAAGAAGCCCAACACGCTGCCCACCACCAGGAAGGCGAAGCGCGCCAGGGCGGCATCGCCTTGGGCCAGGGCAATGCCGCCATAGGCCGCAAATGCAACGGACACCACCATACCGGCCAGGCTGTCCAGGCCGTCGGTCAGGTTGACCGCGTTGGAAGTGCCCACGATGATGAGCATACTCAGCGGCACGTACACCCACCCCAAAGGCACGGGCAGGCGGATGCCGGGCAAATACATGGGCGGGGCCTCGTAGATGGCATGCAGCCACCACGCGGCCGCGCCGGCCAGGGCCCACTGGGCGACGAACTTGGTGCGGGCCCGCAGGCCCTGGCCGTTGCGGCGCACCCCGAGCCAATCGTCCAGCGCGCCCAGCAACGCGTGGGCCAACATCAACACCACGGGCAGAAGCATCTCGCGGCCCAGGAAAGTCAGGCCCCAAATCTCGGTGGCATAGAAGAACAAGGCCAGCAAGGCCACGGGCAGCACGATAATCCAGCCGCCCATGGTGGGCGTCCCCAACTTCTCGAAATGGCGCTGGGGGCCCTCCAGGCGAATGCGCTTGCCGATGCGAAAATGGCGCAAGACCCGCAACATGGGCTCGCCCCAAATCACGGTCAAAAGAAAACTCACGGCCATGAGGCCCAAAATGGCAGCGGTGTGCGTCATGACGATGCCTCCAAGGCGGCGACAATGCGTTCCATGCGCATCCCCCGGGAGCCTTTGACCAGCACCACATCGCCGGGCTGCAGCAGGCCGCGCACGTGCGCGATGAGGGCCTCGACCTCGGTGGGCGCGAAGGACGCGATGCGCGCCGCGGGCAGCCCGGCCTTGTGCGCGGCTTCGGCCATTCCCCGGGCGCGCGGGCCCAAGGTGACCAGATAGTCCACCACATCCGCGGCCCGCTCGCCCACCATCGCGTGCCCCTGCGCCTCGTAGGGGCCCAACTCCAGCATGTCGCCCAGCACGGCAATCTTGCGGCGGCCCTGGATGTCGGCCAGCAGGTTGAGCGCGGCCAACACCGACTGGGGCGCGGCGTTGTAGGTGTCGTCAATGACCAGCGCGCCCTGGGGCGTGGTGACGGTCATCACCCGCAACTGGGCCCGGTCGGCCCGCAGCCCACGCACTACTTCGGGCCAGTCCAGCCCGGCCAGCAGCCCCACGGCCGCGGCCCGCAGCGCCAGGTGCACCGCGTGTCGCCCCAGCAGCGGCAAGTGGACGGGCACGGCCTCACCGCGATAGTGGAACACGAAGCGCAGGCCGTCCAGCCCCAGGCCCTGCACATCCGAGGCCCACAAATCGGCCTCGGGGCTCAAGCCGTAGAAGAACACCCGGGCCGCGGTGCGGCGGGCCATGGGGCGCACCCACGGGTCGTCGAAGTTGAGAATCGCCACGCCGTCGGGCGGCAGCGCCTCGACCAACTCGGCCTTGCCCCGCGCAATGTCGGCCTGCGACCCGGCCCGCTCCGCGTGCACCAGGCCGATGTTGGTGACCACGCCCAGGTGCGGCTGCGCCAGGTCGCACAACAGCGCGATGTCGCCGGACACATAGAAGCCCATCTCCAGCACGGCCCATTGGTGTTCGGGCCGCAGGCGCAACAGGGTGAGGGGCAGGCCAATCTCGTTGTTGTAATTGCCGGGGTTCTTGAGCACCCGGTAACGCTGGGCCAGCACCTGCGCCACCAGTTCCTTGGTCGAGGTCTTGCCCACGCTGCCGGTGATGCCCACCACCCGCAGGTGCGACCACTTGCGGCGCCAGAAGCGGGTCAGGCGCTGCAACCCCTGCAAGGTGTTGTCCACCCGCAGACAGCCGGGCAGGCGAAACACCTCCCAGGCCGCGAGGTCCAGGCCGGTCCGCAGGTCGAGGGTGGGGCAATGGGGCACGGGCTTGTGGACGAGGGCCAGCCGCGCGCCGCGGGCAAACGCGTCGGCCACGAAGTCGTGTCCATCGTGACGCTCGCCGGGCAGGGCGACGAACAGGCTGCCCGGCGTGGCCTGCCGCGAATCAATCACCACCGCGGTGACGGGCTCTTGCCCGCGGTGGGGGGGAAGGTGGCCCGTGAGGCCGTGAATCACATCCGCGACACGCATCCACACACCTCAACGCCCGTGATACGCGGCCTGCTCAGCCGCGTCGGCGGGGGGAATGCCCAAAATCACGACCAGGCGCTCCACCACCCGGCGGAAGGTGGGCGCGGCCGTGAGGGAGGCCCAACCGTCGTTGGCCTGGGGGTCTTCCAACCACACCAGCACCAAAAATTGCGGGTCGTCCACCGGCCCCCAGCCCACCATGGTGGCATCCAACAGGTCGTCGGGGTCGCGCGGGTTAAAGGCCGTGCCCGTCTTGCCGGCCAGGCGATAGCCGGGCACTTCCGCGTTCTCATAGGTATCGTGGGTCATGGCCTGCGAAAGCAGGTCGTTGACCAGCGCCGCGGTCTCCGCGCGCAGCACCTGCCGCACCACCTGCGGGTAAGGCGTGGGCACGAGCCGGCCGTTGACCAGTTGGGCCTTGACCAGGTAAGGGCGCATGAGATAACCGCCGTTGGCGATGGCGGCCTCGGCCAGGGCCAGTTGCAACGGCGTGACCGAAATGGCATACCCAAAGCCCAGGCGGGAATGGTCCGAACAGGCCGCGACCGAGAACATGCCCGAGCGTTCGGGGGCCAGTTCCACACCGGTGGGCGCGCCGAAGCCAAACGCCTCGTAGTAAGTGCGGACCGTTTCGCGCGGCACATGCATGGCGATGTTGGCAAAGCAGGTATTCAGCGAGTTGGCCAGGCAGCCCACAATGTCCTGCTGCATGTGCGCGCCGTAGTCCCAATTGTACACGGGCGCGGTGCCGCCGCAGGGATACTCGACGCCCGAGTCCATGTAGGTGAAATCGGGCGAGATGGCGCCCGTGTCTAAGGCCGTGGCCAACATGATGGGCTTGATGACCGAGCCGGGTTCGTAGGTGTGCTCCACGGCCCAGTTCCAGCCCTGGCCCTCGAATTCCCGCAAAAAGGCCAGCACGCTGTCGTAATCGTCCAGGCGGGGCCGGGGGCTCATGGCCAGGGCCAAAATCTCGCCGGTTTTGGGTCGCAGCACGATGATGACGCCGCGGCGGGCCTGGTATTCTTCCACGGCCTGGTCGAGCATGGCCTCAATCATGGCCTGCACATCGCGGTCAATGGTCAGCATCACCCCCGACGGTGGCTCGGGCAAAGGCACCTGGTCGGGCGACACGCTGTAGGGTTCGTAGAAAGGAATGTTGACCCACTGCTGGCGCAGCAGCCGGTCGTAATACTCTTCCACGCCGAAGTTGCCAATCCACATGGGGCGAGCCTCGCGGTCGCTCAGGGTGACGAAGCCCAAGACATTGCCCGCCACATCCCCTTCGGGGTAGGCCCGCACCAGCACCGGTGTGAAGCGGAACACATCGTTGCGCTGAGGGTCAATGGGGGCGCGCTCGCCCTGGGCCGCCCACCGGGCCCACCATTCCAGCAGCATCTCCCGCTGGCGGGGGGTGATGGTGTAGGAAATCATCACGGCCGGCGGCGTGGGGCCGTCGTCGGGGGGTGCCAGCCGGGCCCAGACCTCGTCCGCGGGCAATTCCAGCACCCCGGCCAGCACGGCCACCACTTCGCCGGGGCGGCGCAGCGCGTCGGGGGCCACATCCAACTGATAGGCCAGCCGGGCCCCGGCCAACACCCGGCCGTAGCGGTCGGTAATCCAGCCCCGCGGCAGGGGGAACATCTCGCCGGTCATGTAGCCGCGGTCTTGCCGCGCGAACTCCCGAAACTCGGCCAGTTGCGGGTCCAACTGGAACCAGGCCAGACGCAGCACGATGAGCAGCGCCAGCCCGCCCAGCAACCCGCCCAGCGCGTAGAAAGGGCGCAGACTGCGGGCCGGGGGCGGCGACCCGGTCGGCTCCGCGGGCGGGGCCGCGGGTTCGGGGGTCAAGAAGCGCGACGGCGTGTCCATGCTGCCATCCTCACGGCCGAGAAACGGACTCGTCGGTGGGCCAGCCCAGCCAGGCCCGCACCCGGTCCCAGCCGCCCTGGGCCAGCCATTGGCTGAGGCTCTGCGCGTAAGTGGGCGGCAGGTCGTCGGCGGGGGCTTCGGGCGGGGCCCACACGCCCGGCACCGTGGCTGCCGCGGGGCGCGTCGCGGCCGGGGGCAGCGCGACGGGCACATACAGCACCGCGGCAGGCTCGGGCCAGGTCAGGTCCAGGGCCTCTACTGCCTGCTGCAAGGCGTGGGCGTTGCGCTGCGCGGCCAGGTCCGTCTGCCAGGTGGTGATGTCCCACCACAATTGCCACGAGCGATACTGCATGGTGCGGATGTCTTCCCACAGCACCACGGCCTGATTGGCCAGGTACAAGTGGGCGGCCACCACGAAGAAGACCATGCCCACGGCCAGGGTCAGGCGCAGCCACCACACCCCGCGCCGCGCCCACCAGCGGCGGGCCTGTCGCCAGACCACGGCTTGCCGGGCCCGCTGCCAGGCCGTGGGCCAGGGCCGGGTGGCGGCGCGCAAGGCCGATTGCCACGCGGCGCTCATACCGTCACCTCCGGCGGCCGCTTCTCGGCCACCCGCAGCCGCGCGCTGCGGGCCCGGGGGTTGCGGGCCACCTCGTCCGCAGCAGGGCGCATGGGAAAAGGCCGCACCAAACGCACCTGGGCCCGATGGCCGCAGGTGCACACCGGCTGTTTGGGGGGACAAACGCAATCGCGGCTCTCGCGCTGCAAGAAATGCTTGACGATACGGTCCTCCAGCGAATGGAAGGCGATGATGGCCAGCCGACCACCCGGAGCCAACACCTCGATGGCCTGGGGCAGCACCCGCTCCACATTGGCCAGTTCGCGGTTGACCGCGATGCGCAGGGCCTGGAAGGTGCGGGTGGCGGGGTGCATGCCTTTGCGGCCGCTGCGGGTGGCCTGGGCCACCACCCGGGCCAGTTGCGCGGTGGTGGTGATGGGCCGGTGCTGCACGATGGCCCGGGCCACGGCCCTGGCCCGCCGTTCTTCCCCATAGCGCCACAGCAAAGCGGCCAGGTCGTCCTCGGGCAGGGTGTTGACCAGGTCGGCGGCGGTGGGCCCGCCCGCGGTGGGGTCGAAGCGCATGTCCAGGGGCGCGTCTTGGCGAAAGGAAAAGCCACGCGCGGCCCGGTCCAGTTGGAGCGACGACACGCCCAAGTCCAGCAGCAGGCCGTCCACCCGGCCATACCAGCCCTGGGCGCGCACGACCTCGGCCAGCCGGGCGTAGGATGCGTGCACCAGCCGCACGCGGTCGCCAAAAGGAGCCAGCCGTTCGCGGGCCAGGGCCAACGCCTCAGGGTCCACATCCAGGCCCAACAGTTGCCCGTCGGGGGCGCTATGGGTCAGCAGCGCCGCCGCGTGTCCGCCCAGGCCCACGGTGGCGTCCACATAACGCCCGCCGGGCCGGGGGCGCAGCGCGGCGAGCACGGCCTCCAACAACACCGGCTCGTGATGCGCGCTCATGCGTCGTCCTCGACCGCATCGTCCGCAGGGCTCGTGGCCGCCTGAAGCGAGAGTTGGAACACCGCGAAGCGTTGGGCATTGGCCTCCGCATCGTGCAACGCTTGTTCCTGGGCCTGCCAGGCCTGAGGCGCCCACAGTTCGAAATAATCGCCCACGCCGGCAATCACCACCTCGTTCTCCAGCCCGGCCAGGGCCCGCAGCGGCGGCGCGATGCGAATGCGTCCGGCCGAGTCCAGGCGCTCGAAGGCCGCGGCCGAGAAGATAAGGCGTTTGAGTTGCCGGGCCACGGGGTCGGTGAGGCTCAGGCGTTGCAATTGCGTGGCCAGGGCCTGGAACTGGGGCGGGGTCAGGGCCATGAGGTTGTGGTCCAGGCCACGCATCAAATACACGCCCTGCTGCAGTGCGGGGCGAAAGC
>WGAK01000205.1 GCA_015494815.1 Anaerolineales bacterium
GTTGGGGGACATCCTCGAACAAGGGCCGGAACGCTTCCGCGGGCAAAGGTTCGTCGTCGGCCGCGGCCAGTTCTTCGGCCGGGATGCTCGGCTCGCGTCGCGCGAGCAGGCGCAATTGGGGCGGCGGCGTAATCAGGCCCTGAATGACCGCCTGGGCCTGCTGCCGCAAAGCCGCGTAGGGCAACGAGCCGGAGCCCACCATCACCAGCAGCACCTGCCGGGTGGCGGGGCGGATGTAAATCCAGTAGCGCTCCGGGGTGGCGACCTCGGGCGCGGCGGCCCACAGCAGGCGCTCGGGGTACAGCGGCCGGTCGCTCAGGCCCAGTAGACGGCGCAAAATGTAGCCCCACAGCGTGGCGGGCAACTCGCCGGCGCGGGCCCAGGGGCGATTGTCCACGGACCACAGCAACATGGCCTTGGCCCGCACCTCGGCCAGGGCTTCGCGCAACTGCACCTCGGCCGCGCGCTTGACCAGCCAATCGGGATGAGGCGGCAAAGTGGGGTCCACCGGCGCGGCCAGCAAGACCTCCAGTTCGGGTCGCAGCAGCCGGTCCAGGGCCAACTGCCAACGCCCCACCGACAAGTCGCGCGGCAAGGTGAAGTCGGGCCGCAGCGTGGCGACCCAGGCGGGCCAGGCCTGCCCGGCGCCGCGCAGGGCCACTACCCGGCCCAGCGGGTGCTGGGCGCGCCACGCCGCCAGCGCGTGCAAATGCGCCTCCGCGGGCGTCTCGATGCTGTGGATGTCGAGCACCAGCAGCGTGCGCGCCAGGGTGGGCCGAGCCAGGGCCTCATGCAGTTCACTCCACTGGGTGAAGGCCGCCAGCCGCGCGACCTCATATGCGCCCGGATAGCGCTCTAAGGCCAACTGCAGGTGCACCTTCACCTGCAGGTCGCGGCCGACGAACCAAACCTGCAACTCACGATTCATGACGCGGCATCACCTTGCGCATCAATTCCAGAAACTCCTGCCATTCTTCGGCAAAAAAGTGCACGGTCACCTGCCCCAGTTCCAGGTGATAGGTGCGCTCGCCGTCGGGCTCTTCGGCCATCCAGGCGATGAAGTTGCGGGTGGTCGCCAGTTCGTGCATCTCGGGTTCGTGCGTGTGGGAAGGGGTCATGGGCGCTACCTCCAACCGGGGTGGGATGGCTCACTCGGCAATCATGTGCCAGATTTTCACATCGTCGTCCAGATGCACAGTGCGGTGAGGCCACTCTTCGCGCGGCACCACCTGACCGTTGATGCGCACCAGCAGCAGAGCGTACGAAAAGCGCAGGGCCCGGATGACATCCTGCACCGTCATACCGGGACGCCAACGCACCCGATAGCGGCGGTCGTTGACATGCAACACGGCCATCGTTCACCTCCGGGGCGTGGGATGCGGGGGGTCGTCCCGGCGGCGAAGGCCTGGGGTGCGGTTCGCGGCGCGCAGGCGGCGCCACGACATCCGCGCCCAGCCGCGTAGGCGTTCGTGCCAACGCGGAGCCGGCGGCGGGGGCGAGGCCGCGACCGGCATATCCTCCCAGGGGGGCAGGTCGAACATTTTGCGCATGACATACCGCAACAGCAACCGCGCCGAGGCCACCAGGGGCGCAGCCAGCACAAAACCCAGCAGGCCGATGAGGTCTGCGGCTACGAACGCGGTGATAAGTATGAAGGCCGGATGCACGCCCAGTGCACGGCCGAAAAAGCGCGGCATGATGACATTGTCGAAAATTTGGTCGGCCAGCATCACCAGGCCGATGACCAGCAACGCGTGCTTCCACGGCGCCAGGCCCCAAAAGTTGGTCGGCTGCAGCAGAGTGACCACGCTGAGCACGACATAGACCACCAGCGGGCCGATGTAGGGGACGAAGCGCGCCAGGCCGACCAACAGCGCCAGGCCCAAACTGTAGGGCACATCCAGCACCGTGAGCACGACCACGGCCAACAGGCTCATCGCGGTGAAGGCGATGAGTTGGCCGCGCAAGAAGGTGTGCCAGATGAAGCCCAATTCGCGGCTCAAACGCCGCAGGTCGGCCGCGTAATAAGGCACTTCGATGGGGATGATGGTCAGATTGACCTGGCTGGACTCGGCCAGGAAGAAGTAGGCCAGCAACATGATGAAGGCGAACCAACCG
>WGAK01000206.1 GCA_015494815.1 Anaerolineales bacterium
TCGCACCGCCGCGGTGGGTGCGGGTGGTGCCGTCGCGGTGGGCGGGGATGACGGCCGCGCGGGCTCCGGCGCGGCCGTGGTAGCGGCCGGAGGCGGCAGGGTGGGCAGCAAAGTCGGCAGCGGCGCGGCATCGCCGCACGCGCTCAGCAGGCCGGCCGTCAGCCCCAGCGCCAGGCCCAACAGCCACGGCGGTGCGAGCATCCGGCGTCGTGACATGATGTCCTCCCTGAGTGTGGACGCGCGTCCTCCATCGCGCGCCCGCGCCCGGCCCCGGTGCACGGGTTTAGAGCAACTGCCGCAAGGCCAGCATCGCGCCCAAGGCCAACAGCGCCAGGCCGATGAAGGCGGTGAGGGGGGTGTGCAGGACATAGGAGGCAATCACCGACAAGAACAGCACCCCACCCGGCGCCTGCAACGGTCGCCCCGACAGGCGCCCCAGGTCATACAGCACCAGGCTGAAACCGGCCAGGCCCAGGGCTTGCAGCGCGGGCAACAGCAGACCTTCGGGGGCCGCCAGGGTGAGCAATCCGCCGGCCAGCAGCAGCGCCGCGACCGCGCCCCAGCGCCAGGCCCGGGGTTGCCCCCGATACAGGCAGCCCACGGCCACGGCCAGACCGATTTGGACCGTGGCCCACCACACGGCCAGCAGCCAGGGGCTCAGCGCCAACTCTAACGCCACGCTGCCCATCATCACCACCGCGTAGGCCGTAGCCCACAGCAGCGCGCCCCGCAGCCAGGGCAGGCAGCGCGTCGTGGGCGTGGCACCCGAGGTCGGCAGAGGAGAAACGCGTGATTGGGGCATGAGGCTACTCCTTACGCGTCGCGGGCCGGGCCCGCGGTCCTTCCTATTGTACTCGCGAAACAGAAGGGCGCGGGATGCGCCGCGCCCTTCTGCCTGAGCGATGATGATGTTCGCCCAACCGCTCGTCCGCTACTTACTCGCCATGGACGCCAATTCCTTCTCCAGGCGGTCGATTTCGTCGAAGCGACCCTCGCGCTCCAGTTTCTCCATGCGGGCCAGGTACATATCCTCCGACGACATCTTGAACAGGTCGCCGGCCTTGACGCCGATGTTGCGGGCACCCCGCTTCATGGCCCAGATGAACATGTAGCCCCAGAAGACGATGTAGAGCGCGTAGATGAGCATTTGCACGGCCGGGCTTTGAGGCGCGATGAGCGCGGGTACGAAGGTGGTGGGCGCGTAGGGTGCGCTCATCATCAGGTTGTCCCAGAAGTCCCGGGCCAGGGTGTAGGGCAGATAGCCCAAGTAGAAGAAGGGCCAGATGAGCAGGCCGGTGATGTAGAGCAAGCCCGTGCGGCCGTAATTGCGGAATTCGCAGCCAATCATCAGCACGGTGCCGATGCCCAGCAGCAGGCCGCCGAAGATGTCCATGGGCAGGGTGGTCTGCACCCGGATGCTCTTGCTGCTCAGGCCCACGGTGTGGAACTCCGCGCCCAGGGGGCCGACATACTGCTCCGCGAAGGCCTCGGTGGCCCAGTGGTGGCCTTCCATGATGCCGAAGCCCGCCCAGGCGATGAACATCACCAGGGCCACCAGGAAGATGTGCAGGCTCAAGGCCGCGAAGGGCTGGTACGAGATGAACACCGTGCGCAGCGAGAAGGGGATGCGCCAGCGGTTGGCCGCGAACGCGTCGCCCTTTTCCACCTCACGCCCCAGTTCGGGGTTGATGAGGCCGCACTCGGTGCCAAAGCCGGTCTTGGCCACCGACAGGCCCAGCAGCGCGCCCACGATGACCAGCATGAGGATGTTGCCCAGGTTCTTGCCGATGAGCATGCCGCCGTAAATCTTGGTCTTCTCGATGCTCTCGGCCCAACCCATGCGTACCGCGTAGTCGTTGCCCGCGAACGCGTTGTAGAGCACGACCACCAGGATGAGGCCCATCAGGATGTACAACACCGTGCGCACCCACTTGCTCTCCCGTACCTCCTCGCTCACGCTGAGGCCATCGGCCCACTTCAGGTGCTTGGCCTGCACCACATACCACTTGGTCTCCTGACTCTTGAAGTACTGGGTCAGGTTGAAGTTGCGCAAGATGATGAAGCCGATGAGCGCGCCGATGGTGGCCGACAGCATGACCACCCAACTTTTGAGGTTCATGGCCGCGAAGCCACCCAGCAGGTGGTGCAGGGTGCAGCCGCCCGCCACCCGGGTACCCCAGGCGAACAAGAACGCGCCCAGGGCCACGAAGCCCAGGCTGGCCTTGGGATATTTGGCCCAGGCCCGAAATTCCCCTTCCAGCCAGGCAAACACCAGCGCGGCCAGCAGCGCGCCGATGATAATCCACTGGATGGCCGGTTGATAGTCGGGCTTGGTGGCGATAAGGCTACCGCCGAAAAGGGTGGTTTCCACCCCGGCCAGCATCCGGGCCATGCCGCTGGTCACGCCAATGAACTTGTGCTTCGGGTGCCCCAACGGCAAGAAGAGGAAGTTGATGATTTCCGCGGTCGCGGTGAGCAAACCCGCGGTCCACCACGGCCACTGCCGTTTCAGCCAGGAGACCCCGGCATATCCGTTGGAAAACTTGGCCATGTCCCGCCTCCTTGAACGAGGAGATAAAATGTTGTATCTCCTTACAGTATAGAGGGGCGGAGGTTTGGCGGGTACGCCTCAATGGTTTATAATGGCTATTACCCTTTTTTATAACCCCGGCGTGCGCCCCGACGCCCGGAGCGAGGTATGTCGCATCCCCTTATTCCGCCCTGGATGCAAATTTTCCTGGCCGTGGTCGAGCACGGCAGTTTCAATCGGGCTGCCGAGGCGCTGCTGCTCTCGCAACCGGCCGTCAGCCATCACATGCGACGGCTGGAGACCTGGCTGGGCACGCCGTTGTTCGAGCGTTCGCCGCAGGGCGTGCGGCTCACCCCCGCGGGGGAGAATCTGCTGCGCTATGTGCGGGTGGCCCACTGGGTGTTGCTGGCCGCGGAGAGCAGCCTGATGGAGGTGGACCGGCAAGCCCGTCAGGTGTTGACCTTGGGCGTGACCCCCACGGTCTCGACGCACTGCCTGCCGTCGTGGCTGGCCGACTTCCACCGACATTACCCGCGGGTGCACATTCGGGTGCACACGGCCACCACGCCCAACCTGGTGCGCCAGGTGGCCCACAACGGCCTGGCGCTGGCCATCATCGAGGGCGAACTCCCCGAAGAGCGCGAGGTGGACTTCTGGGTGTTGGAGCGCCTGGAGTTCGTCATCGTCACCCCCGGGCGGCCGCCGTGGAGCGAGCGCCGCCGCCTGCCCCTGCGCGCGCTGGACGGCCAGCCCCTGGTCACTCGCGCGCCGGGCACCAGCACCCGGGCCTGGCTGGACGACATTCTGGACCGCCACGGCGCCCGGCCGCGCATCGTGGCCGAACTGGACTCGCCCGACGCCATTCAGCAGGCCGTTGCCCGCGGGTTGGGCGTGGCCCTGCTGCCGCGCTGCATGCTCAACCCCGGGCAGCACGGTCTGCATGTGCTGGAGGTGGCCGGCAAGCCCCCCGTGCGTTACCTCAAAGCCCTGTGGCCCAAAGACCTGCCCCTGCAGCCCCTGGCCCGGGCCTTTCTGGAAATCCTGCGCGAGCGCTACCCGGCCGTGGAGGACCTGCTGCAACAGGTGCGCCGCACCGAGACACACCTGGAACGCCTGCAACGGCTGCTGGACACCCTGCCACGCGCCGAAGGCGTTCCTGCCGCGCGGGTGGTCGGCTCACCCCCGGCGGCCTGAACACGCCCATTTCTTCTGTGGAGGAAAGCCATGCCAAGCGGACCGCGTATCACTTTCATCGGCCCCGGCGTGATGGCCGAAGCCATGATTGCCGGGCTCATTCGCCAAAAGGTGACCGTGCCCAGCCACATCGTGGCCTCGGGGCCCCGCCCCGCGCGGGTGGCCGAACTGGAGCAACGCTACGGCATCACGCCCATCACCGACAATGTCGCGGCGGTGCGCGAGGCCGACGTGGTGGTGCTCTCGGTCAAGCCGCAGAAACTGCGCGAGGTGCTGGCCGACCTGCGCGGCATGGTGCCCGAACAGGCCCTGGTGCTGTCCATCGTGGCGGGCGCGCCCATTGCCCTCATCGCCGCGGGCCTGGGCCACGCGGCCGTGGTGCGGGCCATGCCCAACACGCCGGGCCAAATCGGCAGGGGCATCTCGGTGTGGACCGCCTCGCCCACGGTCACCGAGGCGCAAAAAGTGCAGGCTGCGCAAATCTTGGGCGCTTTGGGCGAAGAAATCTTCATGAAAGACGAGGACTATCTGGACATGGCCACCGCGCTGTCGGGCACCGGGCCGGCCTATGTCTTCCTGTTCATGGAAGCCTTGGTGGACGCGGGGGTGCATCTGGGCTTTCCGCGGCGAATCGCCGAGCAACTGGTGGTGCAAACGGTGCTGGGCTCGGCCGAGTTCTACAAGCGGCTGCAAAGCGATGTGCACCTGGCCCATTTGCGCAACCAGGTCACCTCGCCCGGCGGCACCACCGCAGCCGCGCTGTATTACCTGGAAAAGGCGGGCTTTCGCACCGCGCTCTCGCGCGCGGTGTGGGCTGCGTACGAGCGCTCCAAGGAACTGGGCCGCGGGGGCGAACCCAAGCCGCCGCGAGAAGGCGGGCGGTGACGCCGTACAGCGGCTCCATGGGGTGTCTGCCAGATTGCCGAAATCGGCGAGCGGGCCATTGTTGGCGCGCGGCGCGTGGGTACCGCTTTGGTGCCAAAGCGGTGTCGAGCCACCGCAGTCCCAAATTTTGGCGTGCGGCGCCCGGGCGTCGTTTTGGGAGGGCGGTAGGGCGAATGGGCGGAGGGGCGGTAAAGCGGTAAGGCGGTAAGGCGGTAAAGCGGGAAGGCGGATTTGCGGATGACGCTCCCCGCTATTCGATGCCCGCTGACGCCTGACGCCTGTTCGCCGGCCGCCGCCAGGCGGCAAGCCCGTCTTTCGGCCATGCCAGAAGGCGACCGGCCGGTCGCCCCTACCAGGCGCTGCGCGCCCTCGCAATGACACGCGGGCTGCACACCGCGCACCACACACCGCGCACTGCACACCGCGCATTACCC
>WGAK01000207.1 GCA_015494815.1 Anaerolineales bacterium
GGATGATGCCCGACCATCTTCCCCCAAGGAGGCCATAGGATGCAAGGAAAAGGCATGGGCCTGTTTTTCGTCGGCCTGGCCGGTGTGATTGTGCTGGCTGCAGGCGGTTTCATGGCCGCGGGCTATGTCTCGGGCCAGGTGGGCCTGGCCGGGGCCGTGCTGGGTTTCATCTTGTTTGGACTGGTGCCTGCGGCCGTGGCCGCGGGCGTGGGCGTCTTTCTGCTGCTTCAGGCCCGCCGTCGCGCGGCCGAGCGCCAGCGGGCGCAGCAATTGGAACGCCTGTTGGGCATGATTCGGGCCCGGGGCCAGGTGCCCGTGGACCAAATCATGCTGGAGTTGCACATGGACCGCCAGGCCGTGCAGAACGCCATCTACGAACTGGTCAGCCTGGGCCTGTTTACGGGCTACATTGATTGGGAGCGGATGGTCTTCTACACGGCCGACGCGAGCAAAGTCGGCAGCACCACCTGCCCCAACTGCGGCGGCCAGCGGGAGTTCGTGGGGCAGGGCATCGTGCGTTGCCCTTACTGCGGCGCTACGCTGTTCATCCCGCCGGGGCAGGGCGCGCCGACGGCTTCGTCTGCGACCACGGCCTGAACGCCGGGGCGCTGCTGTCGCCGCACCCCGGCCATTGCGTTTTCGTTGACCCCCACCGAAAGGAGTGTGTTGCATTATGAACAAACCCTGGCTGCGTCGGCTGGGCCTGGGGCTCATCGCCCTGCTGGCCGTGCTGTATCTGTGGCCCACCCCGCGGGCTTCGTTCGCCGACCTGGCCGACCGGGTCGAACCGGCCCAGCGGCAGGCCTTTCTGGATTTCCGCGCCGCGCATCCCCCGCGCACGCTGGAGGTGGATGGGCAGTCGTGGGAGTACATCGTCATGGGCGCCGGGCCCGAGACTGTGCTTTTCTTGCCGGGCACCACGGGCTCGGCCGATATCTGGTGGCAGCAGATGACCGCGCTGGCCCCCGACTTCCGGGTCATCAGCGTGACCTATCCCGCGGCCGACGGCCTGGAGGGCCTCAGCCGAGGCGTGATGGCCATCCTGGACGCGGAAGGCGTCACGCGTGCCCATGTGGTGGGCTCATCGCTGGGCGGCTATCTGGCGCAATACCTGCTGCGCACCCACCCCGACCGGGTGGAGCGGCTGGTGCTGGGCAATACCTTCCCGCCCAACGATGTGCTGCGGGCCAAAAACGAGGGCTTGATTCGGCTGCTGCCCTGGTTGCCCGAATGGCTGGTGATGCGTTTCTTGCGGCAGGGCATTGAGACCAAGTTGTACCCCGCGTCGGGCTATTCCGAATTCTTGCGCGCCTATCTGCTGGAGCAAGTCAGTGGGCGCCTGAGCAAGGCGCAGGTCATTGCCCGAGCGCGTGCGGACATCGAAGCCTTTGAGCCGCCCGACCCGGCAGCCCTGGGGGTGCCCGTGCTCATCATCGAAGCCGACAACGACCCCCTGGTGGAGCCGGCCTTGCGGGCCCAACTCAAGGCCACTTATCCCACGGCCACGGTGCACACGCTGCACGAGGTGGGACACTTCCCGTACTTCAGCGCGGCCGACCAATATACGCCGTTGCTACAGGCCTTTTTGCAGCAGCCGTAGGGGCGTTTTAACAGTTTTCTAATCTCGCGCTTACATTTTTCTTACATCGTTGGCGTAAAGAAAAGGGTGCCGGGGCCGAAGAAGCGTCGGCACCCTGGCCATCCCAGGGACACAGGAGGTGAGCCATGCTGATGCGGTGGGAGCCTCTGCGCGATGTGCTGACCCTGCAGCGGACGATGGATCGCTTCCTGGATGAGTTCTTGGGCCGGCCGTTGGCGCAGGTGGAGGCCTCGTGGGTGCTGACCCCGCACATTGACCTGTATGAGACCGATGACGCCATCGTGCTCAAGGCGACGGTGCCGGGTGTGAAGCCCGATGACTTGCAAATCAGCATCACGGGCGATGTGTTGACCCTGCGGGGTGAAGTGCGCGAAGACGCGGAAGAAGAAGGGGCCACCTACTACCTGCGGGAGCGCCGCTACGGTTCCTTCAGCCGCAGCATTCGCCTGCCGGCGCCCGTGGTGGCCGACGAAGCCGAAGCCACTTTCGAGCACGGTGTGCTGACCCTGGTGCTGCCCAAGGCCGAGGAAGCCCGACCGAAGATTATCGAGGTCAAGGGCAAGAAGAGCAAGAAGTAAGCCCCACTCCTCCCCAACGGTCGGCCGAGGCTGACCGTCGCCACCCAGGGGATGCCCCTGGGTGGCCCTTTTGAATGTCACGGGTGGTATAATACCGCCCTGCGGCGTGACCAACGACGCGCAGCATCGCGCCTGGCGGCGCGTGGGAGGTGCGTATGCCCACTTACACCTTTCGGTGCGAAACCTGTGGCCTGGTGTTCGACAAGTTCTTGTCGTTTCACGACGACCAAAGCCGGGTGACCTGTCCCAACGGTCACCCGACGGTGCATCGCGTCTTTCGGCCGCCCGCGGTGGTGTTCAAGGGCAGTGGCTTCTATGTCACCGACAACCGGGGCACCAACAGCGGCAGCAAACCGGCCACCAAGACCGCGACCAAGGCCGAAACCAAAACCGCGGCCAAGGAAACCTCGACCGCGGCGTCCAAGGCGGGCTCCAACGGCGGCACGGCATCCCACGCGGATTGAGCCGGGCCCGCGCCGGGGGCTGCGCTCTCAAGTTGCGTCGGCCCGCTTGCGCTCCTTGGGGGGCGTGTACAAGACCAGCGCATCCCGCACGCGCTTGACCTGCTCGGGGGTCAGGCGCTTTTGTTTGAGCCGCTCGCGGAAGAACTTTTTCAGGCCCTCGGGCTTGAGCGCGGGCACAGGCGCGTCGTCCACCTCGACCAGTTCGGCCTGGGGGTGGGTGAAGACCAGCACCGCCTCGATGGGCACGGCCGCAGCCTCTTCCTCCCCCAGTGCCTCGGCCAGGGCCTGCCGCAGCAATTTGACCTCTTCGCGCACCTCCACATCGGGCCGCCCCAGGCCCTCTTGCGCGAACAGGCGCAGGTACCACAACACCGGGCCGCCCTGCTGACGCCACTTGCCCTTGCGATAGCGAATGCGTCCCCGCTGATATTTGATGATGAGCACCCACACCCCCGAGGGGCCAATGATGACATGCCCTGCGGGGGTGGCGTAGTGATACAGCACATGCTTGTCGCCCAGTCCTTTGAGGGCCTGGTCCAAAATCTGGTCGGCCCGCGGGCGTCGGCCGTAGCGGTTGCCGAAATAGATGCCCACCTGCGAGACCAGAAACCCCACGATGAGGATGACGAAGGCCCAGGTCACGGCCTGCGGCGCGGCGAAGGTCAAATAGATGCCCACCGCGAACAACACCAGCCCGGCCAGGCTGGTGTATTGGGCCACCTTCAGTTGTTTTTGCAAGAAGTCGCGGTTGAGAATGCTGCGCATGGCCTATCCTTGGGTGGGGTTGGGGGAACGCAAGCGGGCGGCAATGCCGGCGGCCAATTGCTCCAGCAAGCGCACCTGCACGGCCTCACGCGCGGTGCGCAGCGCGGCCACCAGGGCCCGCGCATCCGAGCGGCCGTGGCCGACGAACACCAGGCCGTTGATACCCAGCAGGGGCGCCGCGCCGGCCTCGCTGGGGTCGAGCATGGTCTTGAGGCGTCCGAAGGCCGGTTTGGCCAGCAGCGCGCCTACTTTGGTGCGGGCCGAGGCCATGAGCGCGTCCTTGAGCACATCCACCAGCAGGCCCACCACGGCCTCGCTGGTCTTCAAGAAGACATTGCCCGTAAACCCGTCGGTGACCACCACATCCGCGACGCCGGCGAAGACCTCTTTGGGCTCCACATTGCCGATGAAGTTCAATCCGCTGGTCTCCAGCAGCGGGTAAGTGGCCTTGACCAGGTCGTTGCCCTTGCCGGCCTCTTCGCCGTTGGACAGCAGGCCCACGCGCGGCCGGGCCCGGCCCAAGACCTGTTCCGCATAAATCGAGGCCATGATGGCGAACTGCAGCAGATATTCGGGCTTGCACTCCGCGTTGGCGCCGATGTCCATCACCAGCGTGCGCGCCCCGCGGGTGGGAAACGCGCCCATGAGGCCCGGCCGGCGCACGCCGCGGATGCGGCCCAGGATGAAGAGCGCGTTGGCCAGCGCGCCGCCCGTGTTGCCCGCGGTGACGAACGCGTCGGCCCGCCCTTCCTTGACCATGCGCATGCCCACGGCCATCGAGGTGTTGGGCTTGCGGCGTACGGTTTCGCCGGGCTTGTCGGTCATGGCAAAGACTTCGGGCGCGTGCACCAGCACCACATTGTCGGGCGGTTGCAGCGCCTCCAGCAGGGGGCGCAGGCGCGATTCCTGGCCCACCAGGTAGAAAGTGTCTTCGGGCCAGCGCCGCGCGGCTTCGACCACCGCGTGGACCTCGGGCTCGGGGTGGGCATCGCTGCCCATCGCGTCCAAAACCAGGCGCATGAACGGCTCCTCAAAGGTGGGGATGGCCTCCGCTGGGGCCCAGGGGGCTGTGGGATTGCATTATACCGCGTTTCAGGGGGGTAGTATAATGAGGCTGCTTCGCGGGTGCTCGTCCGCGCGGGCCTGGCCTGGCCCGCGGCGCGTCGGGGCCCTCACCTTTTTGGCAGGAGGCCTATCATGCAGTCCTATCTCCGCGGCCGGGATTTCATCAGCGACCTGGACTTCTCCAAAGAAGAAGTCGAGACCGTGTTGGAAGTGGCCTGGGACCTGAAGCGCAAGCGCGCTCTGGGTGTACCCCACGCCTATTTGCGCGACAAGACCCTGGCCATGCTCTTCTTCTTCTCCAGCACCCGCACCCGCTCGTCTTTCGAGGCGGGCATGGCCCAGTTGGGCGGCCACGCGGCCTTTATCGAGAGCCGCACGACCCAAATCCATCACGGCGACACGGCCAAGGAAATCGGCGCCATTCTGGGCCGCTATTTCGACGGCATCGCCATTCGCCATGTGGATTGGGGCGTGGGCAATGCCTATATCAACACCGTGGCCCAATACAGCCGGGTGCCCGTGCTCAACATGCAGTGCGAAATTTATCACCCCTTCCAGATTTTGGCCGATTTGATGACCATCATGGAGAAGAAGGGTCGCGATTTGCGGCGCAAGAAGTTGGTGGTCTCGTGGGCCTACGCGTCGTCGTACCTCAAGCCCATCTCGGTGCCGCAGTCGCTCATCTTGCAGATGCCGCGCTTCGGCCTGGATGTGGTGCTGGCCCATCCCCCTGAGTTTCAACTGATGCCCGAAATCGTGGACGAGGCCCGCAGCCTGGCCCGCAAGCACAAGGTCGGCTTCGACATCGTGCACGACATGGATGAAGCCTTCCGCGACGCGGACATCATCTATGCCAAGTCGTGGGGCCCCCTGCTGACCACCACGGACCCCGAAGAGGGCAAGCGCCTGCAAGACCAGTATCAGGATTGGATTACCGACGCGCGGCGCATGGCCCTGGCCAAGGACGATGCCATTTACATGCACCCCCTGCCCGCGGACCGCGATATCGAGGTGACCAGCGAGGTGCTGGACGGCCCGCAGTCGGTGGTGTACGACGAGGCCGAAAACCGGCTGCATGTCCAGAAGGCCGTCATGGCCTTGACCATGGCTTGAGCCGGAGGCCCCCATGTTCCCCCAACCCGGAAGCACCCGCAAGGTCGCGGTGGTGGCCATCGGCGGCAACTCCCTCATCCAGGACCGTTCGCAGCCCCAGGTGCCCCATCAGTGGGACGCGGTGCGCACCACGGCCACCCACATCGCCGCGCTGGTCGAGCAGGGCTGGGATGTGGTGGTCACCCACGGCAACGGCCCTCAGGTGGGCTTTATTTTGCGGCGTAACGAACTGGCCGCGCACGAGGTGCACACCACGCCGCTGGACCTCATCGTGGCCGATACCCAGGGCTCCATCGGCTACATGCTGCAGCAGACTTTGGACAACGAATTTCAGCGGCGGGGGCTGCCCCGACGGGCCCTCACCCTGGTCACTCAGGTGCTGGTGGACCCCAACGACCCCGCGTTCCAAAAGCCCAGCAAGCCCATCGGCGGCTTTCTGACCAAGGCCCAGGCCGAGCAATTCGCGGCCCAGGGCTGGCCCGTGATGGAAGACGCGGGCCGGGGCTGGCGGCGGGTGGTGCCTTCGCCCGAGCCGGTGGAAATCATCGAAGAGCACGCCATCCGCGACGCGGTGCGGCAAGGCTGGATTGTCATCGGCGTGGGCGGGGGCGGCATTCCCGTGGTGCGCAACGCCAAGGGCGAGTTGCGGGGCGTGGCCGCGGTCATTGACAAGGACAAGGCCAGCGGCCTGCTGGCCATCCGCATCCACGCGGACCTGTTCCTCATCTCCACCGCGGTGGAGCAGGTGGCCCTGCATTTCGGCACGCCCCAGCAGCGCGCGGTGGCGCGCATGACCGTCAGCGAGGCCAAGCGGTACATGGCCGAGGGGCACTTCGCACCGGGCAGCATGTTGCCCAAGATTCAAGCCAGTGTGCGCTATGTGGAAGTCACGGGCCATCCGGCCATCATCACCGACCCGCCCAACATGCTGCGGGCCCTGGACGGCGAAACCGGCACCTGGATTGTGCCGGGGTAGACCCAGGCCCGCGCGCGCCGGGACGAGAGGGGGGCTCGTCCTGGCGTGGGCGTTGTGGGGGCTGCTCGTGTTGGCGGGCTGCGCCCTCGCGCGGCCGACCGCATTGCCCACGCCCGTGGCCTTTACGCCCACGCTCGCCCCATCGCCCCAGGTGTCGCCCACGGCCTGGCAGCCGCTGCCCCTGTCGCCCACCTGGACCGCCGCGCCGACGGCCACGGCCACGCCTTCGCCTTCCCCCTCGCCCACGGCGACGCCCTTGCGCCC
>WGAK01000208.1 GCA_015494815.1 Anaerolineales bacterium
CTTGAGCACGCTGTTGACCTGCACCGAAGCCAGCAACGCCAGGCCCAGGCGCAACCCCAGCCGCTCGGAAACAACCCAATAGAGGAAGGGGAAGAGCAGCAAGTAGAATTCCTCGTCGCCCAGGAACGCGACCGCGCGCCAAAACCCTGCGGCGCCCGCGACCGCGTCCTGAAACGCGCGCACCCATTGCGGGTCGAACCAACCACTCATGGCTCACCTCCAGGGCGGGGACGCGGCCGCACAGGCACGCGCCCAAACGGCCAACAAGCGGGCATTGGCCCGGGGGCGACGCGGGCTGATACGCACGAAGCCCGGCAGGCCAAAGGAGGTAGCGTCGCGCACCACCACGCCATAGCGCAACAACCGTTGCCAGCAAGCGGTGGCCTGCCCCACGGGCAGCAAAAAGAATGGGGTGACGCCCGGCACGGGATGCTCACCCCAAACCCGCCACGCGGCCACCAAGGCGGCTTTGTGCCGCAGCCAGGCGCGCACGGTGGCGTCGCGATAGCGCCGGGCGGCCGGGGTCAGCACGGCCAGCCCCGCGGCCAGGGCCGGGCGACTCACATTCCACGGCGGCAACACCCGCCGCAAGGCCTCGGCCACATCCGATGCGGCCAATGCGTAGCCCAAACGCAGCCCAGCCAGGGCGTAGTCCTTGGTCCACGAATGCAGCACCAGCACATTGGGGCGCCCCAAATGCCACGCAGACGGCACACCGGGTGATACGGGGCCATAAGCCTCATCCACCACGAACAGCGTAGCCGGATGCGCCTCGGCCCAAGCCGCCAAGCCGGGTAAATCCACGGGCTGGCCGGTGGGGTTGTTGGGATGGGTCAGCCAGACCAGCCGCGGCCGCGTGCGTTGCAGCACCGCGGCCACCCGGTGCGGGTCGTGGCGAAACCCCTCCGCAACCGAGGCCCGTACGGCCACCACTCGAGCGCCGGCCAAACGGCTGACGCGGGCATACTCGCCGAACGCGGGGGTCAACACCACCACCGTGTCGTCGGCGCGCAGGTAGGCCCACGCCACCGCGGCGATGAGTTCCGCGCTGCCGTTGCCGACCACCACCTGAGCCGGATGGACGCCATGCACTCGCGCCAGCGCCCGGCGCAGTGGCTCGGCCTGTGGCGCGGGGTAGCGGTGCAGCCGAGCCCCCCGCGCCGCGCGCTGCACCACGGGCGGCGGGCCATAGGGATTGAGGTTCGCGCTGAAGTCCAGCACCTGCGCGGGGTGCAGGCCCCAGGCCCGCAGTGCGTCCTCGGCCGGTGCGCCGTGGGTCGCGTAGGGGGTACGCAACACCGCACGACGAGGTGTGGGCATCATGTGCGCGGCCTCCATGTCAGCACCAACCAAGCCAGCACCACCGTCGCGTACAGCAATCGCACCGCTCTGCCGATGTCGCGAGCGGTTGGCGGCCGCGCACCCGGGTTCAGCCGATAATGCCCCGGCTTGTCCAACACCACACCCAACGCGCCGGCCGCGGCCGCCATGGGATGCCCCGCGTTAGGGCTGGCCGTACGATGCGCATCCCGTCGCCACACCCGCCAGGCGTCACGTGCGCGGCCGCCCATGAGCCCGGCGGCCAGCACCACCAGCCCGGCCGTCAGGCGCGCGGGAATGCCGTTGAGCACGTCGTCCAGGCGAGCCGCGGCCCAACCCACGTGCCGCCGTTCGTCCAGATAGCCCAGCATGGCATCCGCGGTGTTGACGAAGCGATAAGCCCACGCCGCGGGAAGCCCGCCCCAGCGATAGAAGAACAGCGGGGCAATACTGCCGTCGGAAGCGTTCTCGAACACCGACTCGATAGCCGCGGCTGCGATTTGGGACGGGGTCAAGTTCTGGGTGGGACGACTGACCAGATGCCAGGCCAGGGCCTGCCGCGCGGCGGGGAGATCGTCGCGAGCGAGCGCGTGCTGCACTTCGCTCGCGGCGCGGGCCAGGCCGCGCACCGCCAGGGTGCATTTCAACAGCCAGGCCCGCGCCAGTATGGCCCACAACCGGGGCCAACGGACCAGCCAGCGCTCCACGCGGCGCATACCCAACACCACCAGGGCCACCCCCGAGAGCACCGTTGCCAAGCCCCACGCTTTTTGCAACCCCGCATCGCGCGGCCGCGCGTGCTGCCAGGCCGCGATATAGCGGCCCATCCAGGCCACGGGGTGCCATGCGCCCGGCGGGTCGCCGAAGAGACCATCCAGCAACAGGGCCAACCAGGCCTCGCGACTCACGGGAGCACCTCCTGAGCCTGGGCCAATACCTGACGCACGCCGCGCGCGACGAGCCAGCCCACCGGGGTCACCGGCCCGGCGTACATGTGGACAGGGCCCTGGCCAGTGCAGGCGACCACCACGGCATCGGTGGAGGTACCCGTCGCGGGGCCATGCGGCGTAGGCCAGCCTTGCTCCAGCAAGGTCGCCGTCTTGGCTTCGGTAGCGATGAGAGCGACGTTGACCAGCGCGGCCGGCATTAGCCGCGCGTGCACCAACACGATGAGATTGATGGTGCCTGCCGGGCGCAACCGAGCCGGGGGTGTGCGCCCGGCGACCACCCCATTGCTCAAGCCTACGGTGCCCACCACTGCGACCTGCACACCCGCGTGGGCAAGCCGGACCACCTGCGTACGGCTCACATACGCGGCGGTTAGCAGGCCCACGAAAGGCGCGGTCAACCCGCGACGCTGCGCGTAAGCCCGCCAGTCCGCGAGCGGGTCGGGATGGTCGTACTGCGCGGGCACATGGCGATTGAGGATGTGGTGCACCCGACGCAGCCCACCGCCCATCACTGCGGAAGCCAGCGTGCACAGCGGACGCTCACTGCGAATATGATACACCTGGGGCAGACGCCGGGCTACCACACCGGGCAACAGTCGTTCCATCATCCGCACACCTCATCCGCTCGACAACCTGTGAATGCACATTGTACTCGCTTTCCGCGCTTCCACGCTCCAGTTTGCGAATGCCCACGCGACAGCCCGCAATTGTTGTATAATGGGAATACCCAGGCCTCGACATTCGACACCGCGGGCCTTCCCGCGTCCCCAGGAGGTATACCCATGCCGCAAGACGA
>WGAK01000209.1 GCA_015494815.1 Anaerolineales bacterium
GGGCGTGGCCTGGGCCGGCGTGGTTGGGGGAACCGCGGTCGGCGTGGTCGCCGCCGCGTGGGTGGGCGTCAGGGCCGGCGTGGCCGTAGGGGCCGCGCGCGTGGGGGTGACCACCGCGCGCGGGGTGGACGCGGGCGCGCGGCGGCACGCGGCCACCAGGGCCAGCAGCAGGGACGCGAGCAGCGCGCGGGCCGCGCGGCGTTGCTTCACTGCGCATCCTCCTCGGGGGGATGGGCCTGCACCACCATCGTGGGGCGGCCTTGCAGCGCCTGCCGATATTCTTCCACCACATCCTTGGGCGCCAGTTCCAGAAACAGGCCGACGCCCACCATGAGCACCACCGCGTCGTCCACGGGCGTGGGGATGAGGTCGGGCACGATGAAATACACCAGCGCGGCGATGGGCAGGATTTTCAAGTACCACGGCACGCGCGCGTCCAGCAGCAGGCGCAGGGCCAGGCGGATGTGGTCCAGGCCCGGCCGAAACGAGCGCCCCTGGGACGCGGTTTTCTTGCGGGGTAGCAAGTTCATGGTTTGTCCTCCAGCACTTCGACCGCGGGTAACGGTTCCCCGGCCAGCAGTTTGAGGGTGGCCCCGCCGCCGGTGGAGATGTGGTCAATGCGGTCGGCCAGCCCGGCCTGGTGCAGGGCGGCCACCGAGTCGCCGCCGCCCACCAGCGAGAAGCCGGGGCTCTCGGCCACCAGCCGGGCTACGGCCACGGTGCCGCGGGCAAAGGGCGCGAGTTCGAACACCCCCAGCGGGCCGTTCCAGATGATGGAGCCGGCCTCGCGGATGAACGGCGCGAAGCGCTCCACGGTTTCGGGCCCGATGTCCAGGGCCATCCAACCCTCGGGCACGCCTTCGCTCACGGGCACGCGACGAGTCTGCGCGTCGGCCGCGAAACGGTCGGCCACGATGAAGTCCACGGGCAGCACAATCTTTTCGCCGTAGGTCTCCAGCAAGGCGATGGCCGTCTCGCGGGCCTGAGCCTCCACCAGGGACGCGCCCAGGCGATAGCCTTGCGCGGCCAGGAAGGTGTTGGCCATGCCGCCGCCGATGAGCAGCCGCTCGGCCCGGGGCAGCAGGTTGTGCAGCACCTTGATTTTGTCGCTAATCTTGGCCCCGCCCAAAATGGTGACCAGCGGCCGCGCCGGGTCTTCCAGCAAGCGGGTGATGGTCTCCACTTCTTTGGCCAGCAAGAACCCCGCCACCGCGGGCAAATAGCGGGCCACGCCCACGGTGGAGGCGTGCAGGCGGTGGGCCGTGCCGAACGCGTCGTTGACGAACACTTGCGCCAGGCTGGCCAGGCGTTGGGCAAAGGCGGGGTCGTTGCGCGTCTCGCCGGGGTCGAAGCGGGTGTTCTCCAGCAGCAACACCTGGCCGGGCTGCAGCGCCGCGGCCTTGGCCTGCGCGTCGGGGCCCGCGGGGTCGGTGGCGAACTGCACCGGTCGCCCCAGCCGCGCGGCCAGCGGCTCCACCACCGGGCGCAGCGAAAACGCGGGGTTGGGCCGGCCCTTGGGGCGGCCCAGGTGGGACGCCAGCACCAACGCCGCGCCGTGTTCCAACAGATAGGTCAGCGTGGGCAGGGTGGCCCGAATGCGGGTGTCGTCGGCCACCCGGCCTTCGTGGATGGGCACATTGAAGTCCACCCGCACCAACACGGTGCGCCCTTCGATGGCAATGTCGCGAACGGTTTTTTTGCGAAACATGGCGGTCTCTCCCTTGGGAAGCCCGCAAGGGGCCGGGCCAGTGGGTGTGCTATGTCCAGTATACCAAAGCCCGCTCCCCGTGCCGGGCCGAACGCGTGACGATGCTCCTGGCATGCTTGACCACTTCGCGGCAGGGGGTATAATGGCGTTGACCAACTGGTCAATTGTCAGGGCGCAAGGCGCCAGGCCCATCATGGTGAGCAGAGGTTATGACCACAAAACCCGTTCGACGCGCGCTCAGGTGGGCGCTGTATCTGCTGGCGATGCTCGCGGTGGCCGGGTGTGGTCCCGCCCCGCGCACGGTCACCGAGATAGACCGTGGGTCGCGGGTGCGCCTGCGCGTGGGCCAGACCCTGGAAGTGCGCCTGGCGGCCAATCCCACCACGGGCTACACCTGGGACCTGGCCGCGGTGGACCGCACGGTGTTGCAGCCCGTGGATGAGCCCCGTTTCGAGCGCGGCCGCAAGCAGGCGCTGGGCAGCGGTGGCACCATGATTTGGACCTTTCAAGCCCAAACGCCCGGCACGACCGTGTTGCGTCTGGAGTACCGGCGGTTGTGGGAAATCCAGGAGCCCCCGGCCGACACCTTCGAAATCACCGTGCAGGTGGACGAGTAGCGGTGGGGCAGGGGGCCGGGCCCAAGGGCGCGTGCAAATATCGCCGAAATCGGTGAACAGGCCATCTTGGGGCGCAGGGCCGAAAGTGACTTTGGGAGCGTGCCCGCCTGCCCGCTGACACCTGACGCCTGTTCACTGGCCGCTGCCAAGCGGCGAAGCCATCGCCCGCGTGGGCCCGACGAGGGCCTGGGCCTCACGCGAGGCGGCATAGGCTCCTGTCTGACGGCGTCAGGAGCGGGCGCATCGCGGTCCGCGGACCACGCACCGCGCTTCGTATGCCCTCCTTCGGTCACTTTTGAGCGCACCCGAAGGGGCATTCGCGGCAAGCCGGGCAAATGATAGGGTGAGAAAGCGGCCAAGCGGCAGGCGGAGATGGGGTGGAACGCGGCGCGCTCTCTGCCGCTTCCCGTGGGTTAGGGACGCACGATGGCCTGGAGAATGAATCCCACGCCGCCGCCGATGAGCAGCGCGGCCCACGGCGAGGGCGGATGGCCCCAGCCCAGGTTGTTCATCAGCAAACTCGCGCCCAGCGCGAGCACGGCCAGCCCCAGCGCCAGCCCTTGCCCCCGGCGACGGCCGCGGGCGGCCAGCGCCTGGTAGAGGGTCCGCGCCCCCCACACCACCAGCAGCACAGGCCACAGCCGTAGCACGCCTTCCACCAGGCCGCCCACGGGGAGCGCGACCGGCCACCCGGCCAGGCTCAATCCCCAGGCCAGCAGCAGCAAACCCACCAGGGCCGTCAACCACCGATGTCGCATGGGGTCACCTCCTCGAGGATGGGCGCACGCGGCCGCGTGTGCGCCCCGCGTAGGCGAGGGTGAACAGCGTGAGGGCCCAGCCCAAAGCCGCGTCCCAGGGCCGCAGCACCCATTCCACCCGATGCGCGCCAGGGCTCAGGCGCACCGCGCGCCACGGCGCGCGGCCGGTGTCGGCCGCGGCAGGCTGCCCATCCACCCGCACCTGCCAGGTGGGGTAGGTGGCCTCGCTCAGCACCAGACGCCCCGGCCCTTGCGCGTCGAGCACGACGCGGTTTGGGGTCCAAAGGCGCACCTGCGCGGGACGCGCGGCCCGGCAATCGGGGCGCTCGGGCGGCTCGACCCAGGCCAGGGGGCAGGGCTGCGCGGTGGTGTACACCCACGCTTCGGCCACCCGGCCGCGAGGCTGCCAGCCCTCCCCGTCGTGGGGGAATGCGGCCGCCAGCGCGCCCACCCGGGCTTCGGCCAGGGTTTGGGCATCGGCCCGGTAGGCCGCGTTGGCCCGCCGAGGGTCCGCGCCTTCCAGGGGCGGCAGCGTGACGCTGTAGCCGGAGGCGGGCACGCGGCTGGCTGCGTATAGCCATTGCGCCCAGGCCGCCGTGTAGAGCGGGTCCACGCCATAGGCCAGGGGCAGGCCGACATGGGCCGCGGTCCATTGGCCGATGCTGTAGGAC
>WGAK01000210.1 GCA_015494815.1 Anaerolineales bacterium
GGCTAACGTGACCACCGGCTCCAACCAAAACTTGGCGCTCTTGTTTTCTCGATCCACATGGACGTGGCGCGGTTCATGGCAGTCGTAAGAGTAGATGTAAATCCGATAAGGCCCGTGACGCAAGAAAGTCGGCGTCATTGCCTTCTCCACAACACGGCCCACATCGCTAAATTCATTGTAGCATAAGCCAAAAGTTGCGGTGCCCAGCGATGGCATCAACGCCGCGGCGTCGGCGGCCAACCGCCACGGCTGCCCTACGGCCAAGCCGCGCCCGCGGCACGCGGGGCTACCAAAACACAGCGGCAGGTGGGGGCCTCCTGGGGGTATCCGACGCCCTCGCCGGAGGAGGTGCGCTCAGGGGCCTACTACGCGGGGCCTGGGCCTGGTGCACAACCGGGCCGCTTCTACCGTTTGCGCCCCGAGAAGGCCGTTTTTTTCTCCTCAGCCCTTGACACTGTCGTTAATCAGTGTCGTTAACAGTGACTCTACCCAACAACGTGCTTATATGCCGCCTCAAACAATGGCTTTAACTTCTCTATAGGGAAATCTTCCGATTCAATTTTGTACAACACTTGTTTCCATTCTTTTTCATAACGGAGCGGTTGCCACCCTCGTTTTGAAAATTCCTCTGCCACTTCGCTTGGCACCTTGAAAAACAGAGCAAAAGATTTACTCCCAACCCACGTTAACCCAAAAACATTGAAAAAACCGTGCTTGTAACCAACATAACCTTTGTTAAATTTCTTTTCCAATGGCCAACCGTATTCAACAAGCAATTGGTCAATCCGATCAATTACCTTGAAAAAAGTTTCTACGCTTTGATTGTTATGATGCTTCTTATAAAAGTCCTTGTTATATTCAGGCCTCCCTTTCGTAATTCTTTGGGCAGGAGAAACTTCAGGTTCACGTTTGTTCACCAAAATGAATTCATGTCCATCAGCAGACGTAAATCGCTGAACCTCTAGCAAATCTACCTGGTAGTTAATTTTGTTCACCAACCGTAACACCGACGCAGGAATGACCGGAGCCATGATGACAATTCGCACAGTCAAGTTATCCCAATTGATGCTCATATCGTCAGGAACGTCCTTTGCTTCCAACCACAAAGCACGAATACTATCAGGGTTAGTCTCCGCCCAAATCGCGTAACGCAACACCTGGGGAATGATATCTTCATTAACGGCGTGGTTTTTGAGCTCAATTATTACTACATTGTTTTCTTCATCTACCCCAATAATATCCGGGATGTCCTTGCGCGACGGCGTCTTTACTTGACGCGAAAGAATAAATATTTCGCTGAGGATATCACCCACTTCATAAACATACCGCTCAAACTCATCTTCTGTCTTAAAAGGGGTTTCAGCGAGATTAATTGTTTTCCCGCTTGTTGTTCGCCAGAATAAATTAGGCATTATGTCTTCCTCTCATCGTAGAATGTACACCGGACAATCATCGTCGCGCGCCAGCCTGCACCCTCGCTCCCCGCTCTCTGCTCCTCGCTCCCCGCCCCCGCGCTCAGCCTAAGCGCAGGATGGCTTCGGCAGCCCAGCGGAACAGCGCGCCGCCGGCCACTAAGCCCAGGAACGCGCTGAACAGCGCGGCCGCGTACACGGTCCAGCGCAGCGCGGGCGCAACCCGCACCGCAGGCTCGCCGGGCCGCATGTACATCAGCATCACCACCCGCAGGTAGTAGTACGCGGACACCAGCGAGGTCAGCACGCCCAGCAGGGCCAGGCCCGGAAAGCCGGCCTGCAACACCACCTGGAAGAGGTAGAACTTGCCGAAGAAGCCCAAGGTGGGCGGCACGCCGGTGAAGGAGAGCATGAACACGGCCATGGCCGCGGCCAGCCACGGCTGCCGACGGGCCAGGCCCGCGTAATCGTCCAGATTCAGCCCCTGGCCCGAGCGTTGTTCCAGCAAAATCACCACGGACCAGGCGCCGAAGGTGGCCAGCGCATAGGCCACCAGGTAGAACAGCACCGCGGCCACGGCCCGCGGCGCCAGGTCCCCCGAGCCGAAGGCCACCAAAGCCATGAGCATGTAGCCCGCGTGCGCGATGGACGAGTAGGCCAACATGCGCTTGATGTTGCGCTGGGCAATGGCCACGATGTTGCCCAGGCTCATGCTCAGCGCGGCCAGGGCCCAAAACACGGGCACTAAGGTCTCGCCCAGATGCGGGAACACCAGCACGAACAGGCGCAGCAGCGCGGCGAAGCCCGCGGCCTTGGCCGTCACGGCCATGAAGCCCGTCACGGGCGTGGGCGCGCCCTGGTACACATCGGGGGTCCACATGTGGAAGGGCACCGCGGCCACCTTGAAGCCCAGGCCCACCAGCACCAGCGCGCTGCCCGCGAGCAGCAGCAGGCGGTCGGTCTGCCCCGCGGCCACAGCCTCGACGATGGCCGGCAACGCGGTGGAGCCGGTGGCGCCGTAGACCAACGCGATGCCAAAGAGCATGAACGCGGCCGCGAACGCGCCCAGCAAGAAGTACTTGAGCGCGGCCTCCTCAGAGCGGGGCTGCGGGCGGGCGAACCCGGCCAGCACATACAGCGGGATGGAGAAGAGTTCCAGGGCCAGGAAAATCATGATGAGGTCCGCCACCCGGGCCATGAGCATCATACCGGCCACCGCGAACAGCAGCAGGATGGGATACTCGGCCCGCTCCAGGCCGTGCTCGCGCAGGTAGGCCCCGGCCATGAGGATGCCCACCAGGCCGCTGAACGCGAACAAGGCCACCAGAAAGGCCGCGAACGCGTCCGCGATGACCATGCCCTGAAAGGCCAGGAAGGGCGCGCGGCCCAACTGGGCCAGGGCCAGCAACAAGGCCAGCGCGAAACCCAGCCCGGCCCAGGTGGTCACCTGCCGCGCGTGCTGCCGATGACGCCCCCAAAAGGCGTAATGCAGCAACAGCAGCGAGCCCCACACCGTAAGCACGATTTCGGGCAGGATGGCGTAGAAGTCTTGTCCGCTGATGTTGAAGTCCATGACAACGCTCCGGTTTTACACAGAATCGGTTTCCTCGCGCGCGGCCGGGTCGAAGGCCGCGCCTTCGTGGGCGCCCGGCCAACGCTCCAGCCGCGGGTCGTAGGCAGCCAGTCGGCGGTGCATGATGCGCACGGCCTCGGGGTGCCGGTCCACCAGCCAGAAGATGCGCCCATGCCGGGCCGCGGCCTCGCCCGTGGTGCCGCTCCCGGCGAAGAAGTCCAGCACGATGTCGCCGGGGTTGGTGTGCACCTTGATGATGCGCTCCAGCACGCCCAAGGGCTTCTGCGTGGGATAGCCCGTGCGCTCCCGGCCACGGGTGGGCACGATGGTGTGCCACCACACATCGGTGGGCGTCTTGCCGCGGCGGGCCTTCTCGGGCCCCACCAGCCCCGGGGCCATGTACGGGATGCGGTCCATGGCCTCGTAGTGGAACGTGTAGCGCCGCGGGTCTTTGGCGTACCACAGCAGATTGTCGTGTTTGGCCGGCCAGCGGCGCTTCGCCCGACCACCGTAATCGTAGGCCCAGATGATTTCGTTCTTGAACGCATCCCGGCCGAAGATGGCGTCCAGCAACACCTTGACATAATGCACTTCGCGGTAGTCCAGGTGCACGAACAAACTGCCCTGGGGCCGGAGCACCCGGTAGGCTTGCACCAGCCGCGGCTCCAGAAAGGCCAGGTAGTCGTCGAACAGGTCCGCGAAGGCGAGGGAACCGATTTTCAAGGTACGATAGCGATGGCCCTGAAAGCCCGTCCGGTCGCCCTGCTCCGGGTCCCGCACGGTGCGCAGCCGTTCCCGGCGTTGCACGCGGCCCGTGTTGAAGGGCGGGTCAATGTAGATGAAGTCCACACTCGCGTCCGGCAGCGCCTGCAAGAAGGGCAGGTTGTCGCCCCAAACGATGCGGTGCCGCCGGGGATGGTCCACCTGAGGACCGACCAGAACGCGCATGAGCCTCCTGCTACTTCAGCCCGGCCAGCAGGTGCTGTACCGCGGGCTCCATGAGCGCGAAGAAGGGCTTGGGGTACAAGCCAATCCAGAACATCAACCCGATGAGCGGCAGCAGCGTGACGATTTCCCGCAGGCTCAGGTCGCGCAGGGTCTTGTTGACCTCGTGCTTGACCGGGCCCAGGAAGATTTTCTGGAACATGTACAGCATGTACACCGCGGCGAAAATCACGCCCGCGGCCGCGAAGCCCGCGTACAGCGGCGAGCCCAGGGCCTTGGAGCCGAACGCGCCCAGCAGGATGTTGAACTCGCCCACGAAGCCGTTGAGGCCGGGCAAGCCCATGGACGACAGGGTGGTGATGAGGGTGAGCGCGCCGTAGATGGGCATAATCTTCCACAGGCCGCCGAACTGGTCCAGGTCGCGGGTGTGGCGGCGTTCGTAAATCATGCCCACCACCAGAAACAGCGCGCCCGTGCTGATGCCGTGGTTAATCATCTGCAGAATCGCGCCCTCCACGCCCTGCGCGGTGAGCGCGAACAGGCCCAACATCACGAAGCCCAGGTGGCTCACCGAGGAATAGGCCACCAGTTTCTTCACATCCTGCTGCGGATAGGACACCATCGCGCCGTACAGGATGCCGATGACCGCGAGCAGGCCCATGAGGGGCGCGTAGTGCACCGCGGCCTCGGGGAACAGGGGCAGGTTGAAGCGCAGGAAGCCGTAGGTGCCCATCTTCAGCAGCACACCGGCCAGGATGACCGAGCCCGCGGTGGGTGCCTGCACGTGCGCGTCGGGCAACCACGAGTGCAACGGCCACATGGGCACTTTGATGGCGAACGCGGCCGCGAAGGCCAGGAACAGCCAGTTCTGCACCGAGCCGCCGATGGCGCCCTGCTCCAGGATGGCCGGCACGGAGAAGGTCCCGTAGTGCAGCCCCATGTACACGATGGCCAGCAGCATCAGCAGCGAACCGGCCATGGTGTAGAGGAAGAACTTGATGGCCGCGTACATGCGGTTGGGGCCACCCCAGATGCCGATGAGGAAGTACATGGGCACCAGGGTGAACTCCCAGAAGATGTAGAACAGGAACAGGTCCAGGGCCAGGAACACGCCCACCATGCCGATTTCCAGCAGCAAGAAGAAGACCATGAACTCCTTGACCCGCTCCTCGATGGCGCTCCAGGTGGAGAGGATGGCAATGGGCGTGAGGAAGGTGGTGAGCAGCAGCAGCAAAATGCTCAGGCCGTCCACGCCCAGGATGTAATTGACCTGCAGCCCGGCCACCTGGAACCAGGGGCGGTCGTAGGCCAACTGGATTTGCGGGTCCGCGGCCTGAAAGCGACCCAGCACCACCAGCGAAATCACGAAGGTGATGCCACTGGTCAGCAAGGCAATCCAGCGCAGCCGGTCCTTCGCCTCCCGGGGGGTGAGCAGCAGCAGCACCACGCCCACCAGGGGGAAGAAGGTGACCAGATTGAGGGGGTGGGAAATGAACTCCGTGATGTTCATGGGGCCTTCCTCGGGTTCAGATTGACGAGTACGAATCGGTTGCGGCCGGGGGACGCCGCGGTCAGCGCGCCACCCACAGCAAATAGCCCAGCATCACCACAACGCCCAGGAACACCGACAGCGCGTAGTTGCGCACATAGCCCGTTTGCAGCCCGCGCAGCACCAAGGCCAACCCCTTGACCGCGCCGGCCAGTTCGTTGGCCAGCCGGTCCACCACGCCCAGATCCACCGGGCGGGCCAGGAAACGGCTCAGGCGTTGGTAGGTACCGGCCACGATGGTCTCGTGGAACCAGTCGTGCCAAAAATCCCAGTCCACCGTGTGGGCCAGGAACGCGGCCAGCGCGTCATAGCCCCGCACGAACACGGCCAGATAAGCCTCGTCCCAATACCAGGCCCGCTGCAAGAAGCCGAACAGGCCCGGCCCCAACACTTTCTGCAGGGGGTCGTGCTGCCACTGGCTCCAGGCCCGCACGCCCTTGTACAGGCTCCACGCGATGAACATGGACAGCAGCGCCAACCCCGTGGAGATGCCGGCCACGGTCAGGTCGAAGGGCAAGGTCTCGACCTCGGGCAGGGTGTGCTCCAGCCAGTGGCCGAACGCATGCACGCCGGGCGCGTTCATGAAGCCGCCCAGCGCGGCCAACACGGCCAGGGTGACCAGCACGCCGGTCATGGCCTTGGGGCTCTCAATGGCGTGCGCGGCGGCTTCGCTGCGGGGCTGGCCCAAAAAGACCAGCACCAACTGCCGGGTGACATAGAACGCGGTCAGGAACGCCGCCGCGGCCAGCAGGGCGTACACCGTGGGCTGCAAGTGCTTGGCCTCGAGCAAGATTTCGTCCTTGGACCAGAACCCGGCCAGGGGCGGCAGCCCGGCCAGGGCCAGCGCGCCGATGATGTAGGTCCACGAAGTCACGGGGATGCGGCGCAGCAGGCCGCCCATGTTGCGCATGTCCTGGGGGTCGAAGGGCGCGTGGCCGTGGTCGTGGTCATGGCCGTGGTCGTCGTGATGGCCATGCCCGTGCCTGGCGGCCAGGGCCTGGGCTTCGGGGTCGTCGGGCAGGGGATGATGAGCCCGCTCCAGCGCGATGATGACCGAGCCCGAGCCCAGGAACAGCAGCGCCTTGAAGAACGCGTGGGTGACCAGGTGGAACATCCCGGCCACGAACGCGCCCATGCCCACCGCGGCCACCATGAAGCCCAGTTGGGAGATGGTGGAGTAGGCCAGCACCTTCTTGATGTCGTACTGAGCCACGGCCATGGACGCGGCCACCAGCGCGGTCAGGCCGCCCACCAGGGCCACCGCGGCCTGGGCCTGAGGCACGGCCATGTAAATCTCCGCCGAGCGGGTGATGAGGTACACGCCCGCGGTCACCATGGTGGCCGCGTGGATGAGGGCCGAGACCGGCGTCGGGCCGGCCATCGCGTCGGGCAGCCACACGAACAGCGGGATTTGCGCGGACTTGCCCGTCACGCCCAGCAGCAGGAACAGCGTCACGGCCAGCAACACCTGCGGGTGCGCCGCGGCCACCTCGTGCACCTTCTCGAACACGCCGTGGAACTCCACGGTGCCGAAGTACCAGAACAGGGTGAAGATGGCCAGCAAGAAGCCGAAGTCACCCACCCGGTTGACCACGAAGGCTTTCTTGGCCGCGCGCGCGTTGGCGGTGCTGGGCCGGCCCAAAATGTCGAATTCGTACCAAAAACCGATGAGCAAGAAGGAGCACAGCCCCACGCCTTCCCAACCCACGAACAGGGTCAGGTAACTGTTGCCCGTGACCAGAATCATCATCATGGCGATGAACAGGTTGAAGAAGCCGAAGAAACGGGCGTAACGGCGGGGGTCTTCTTTGTAGCGCACATCGTAATGCATGTACGCGGTGGCGTAAATGTGGATGAGCGTGCCGACGCCGCTCACCACCAGCATCATGGTGACCGACAGGGTGTCAATGAGTTGGGCCCAACGCACCTGGAAGTCGCCGATGGTAATCCAGTCCACCACCAACTGGGTCGCGCCTTCGGGGTGGACGCGCAGCGAGAGCCACTGGAGCACCGACACCACGAACGCGGTGCCCGCGGCCGCGACCGCGATGGTCGCCACCCCGCGCTCGCCGATGCGCCGCCCGAAGAGGAAGTTGAGGGTCGCGCCCAGCAAGGGGACGAACACCACCAGCGGGGCCAGGTGGAAGAAGGTCGGGCCTCCGCCTGCGTGCGCGACGATGTCGAAGAACATGGGCATTTTCTCCTTGGGCAACCTTGCCGGGGGTCACGCGGCCGCGTCCTGGGCGGCCACGGCCCGCCCTCAGCCCTTCATCTCCCGCATGGTGTCAATATCTACCGAGTGTTTGGTGCGGAAGATGGTCACAATCAACGCCAACCCCACCGCGACCTCGGCTGCGGCCACGGTCATCACGAAGAAGACGAACAGTTGCCCATCCAGGGCCTCGAACTGGCGGGCAAAGGCCACGAAGGCCAGGTTGGCCGCGTTGAGCATCAATTCCACGGCCATGTAGATGACCAGCGTGTTGCGGCGGAACAGCACCGCGACCGCACCAATGGTGAACAGCACCGCGGCCAGGAAGATGTAGAAGGAAGTAGGAACCATGACGACCTCCGCTCCTGGGCCCTATGAACCCTCGGCCTCAGGCTCGGCCTGGGCTTGTGCGGCGCGCTTGCCGTTCATGACCAGCACGATGGCCCCCACCATGGCCACCAGCAGCAACACCGAGGTGACCTCGAAGGGCAACAGATACTGTTGGAACAGGGTTTGGCCCACCGCGTGGGGGGTGCCGAAATCCTCGGGCGGGGGCAACAGCCGCGTCTGGCCCGTAGCCGCCGCGAACACGAAGTAGGCCAACTCGCCCAGCAACGCCAGGCCCAACAGCAAGGCCAAAGGCCGCTGCCAGGCAATGGGCCCGCCGTCTTCCTTCAACTGCTCCGCGCCCAAAAGCATGATGACGAACAGGAAGAGCACCATGATGGCGCCCGCGTACACGGTGATTTGCACCATGGCGATGAACGGCGCGCCCAGGGCCAGATAGAGCACCGCCAGCGCGAACATGTTGAGCACCAGGAAGAGCGCGGCATACACTGCATTGCGCGCGAACAGCAGCCCCAGGGCCGCGGCCACGGCCACCGCTCCGGTGAGGATGAAAAGCGTCATGAATCCCATAAGCGCCCTCGTTCTTGTGGCAATGCCTCGCCCGGCCTACGGCTTCCACGCGGGGAAGTCGGGCATCTCGGGGATAGGCTTGACAAACACGCCCGGCGGCGTCTTCTGCGGCGTGGGCTGCCCCTCCGGCGGCACGGGCTCCAGCAGCCGGTCTTTGCCGTAAATCGCGTCCCGCCGGTTCTCAAACGAAAGTTCGTACTGGTCCGTCAGCACAATGGCCTCGGTGGGGCAGGCTTCTTCGCAATAGCCGCAGAAAATGCAGCGCAGGTAGTTGATTTCGTACACCGCGGCGTAACGCTCGCCGGGCGAGAAACGCCGTTCGTCGGTGTTCTCCGCGGCCTCGACGAAGATGGCATCCGCGGGGCACGCGGCCGCGCACAGGCTGCAGCCGATGCACCGCTCCAGGCCGTTGTCGTAGCGGCGCAGCACATGCCGCCCGCGATAGCGCTTCGACACCGGCCGCTTTTGCTCGGGATATTGCACCGTAACCGGTCGCTCCAGCATGGAGCGGAAGGTGGTCGCCAAACCCTTCCCGATGGCCTTGATGTCGTGCAGCACTTTGCTCATGGATGACCTCCGAGGTACGAACCCCAAATCCGGCGCGCGGGCCTCAGCCCAGCAACACCACCAGCACCGCGGTGACGACCAGGTTGAGCAACGCCAGGGGGAAGAGCACCTTCCAGCCCAGGCGCATCAACTGGTCGTACCGAAACCGGGGCAGCGTGGCCCGCAGCCAAATCAACACGAACAGCCCCAGCAAAATCTTGACCACCAGATACACCGGCCCCAACGCCGGATGCTGGCTCTCGAAGGGGCCCAGGTACCCGCCCAGGAACAGCACCGCGAACAGTGCGCTCACGGTAATCATCTTGACATATTCGGCCATGTAGAACAGCGCGAACTTCATGCCCGAATACTCGGTGTGGTAGCCCGCGGTCAACTCCTGCTCGGCCTCGGGCAGGTCGAAGGGCGCGCGGTTCAACTCGGCCACGCCGGTGATGAGGAAGATGATGGCGGCCAGGGGCTGGTACACGATGTACCACATGCTCCGCTGGGCCTCCACGATGTCCACCAGCGACAGGCTGCCCGCGAGCAGCACCGGGCCTAACAACGACAACCCCAGGGCCAGTTCGTAACTAATCATTTGGGCCGCGGCCCGCAGCCCGCCCAGCAACGCGTACTTGTTGTTGGACGACCATCCGGCCAAGGTGATGCCGTAGACCGCGATGGAACTGATGGCCATGATGTAAAGCAGGGCCACGTTGATGTCGGCCACATACAGGCTCACCTCGCGGCCAAACATCGGCACGGTGCGGCCCCAGGGCAGTACCGCGTTGATGACCAGTGCGGGGATGACGGTAACCACCGGCGCGAGCACGAAGATGACCTTGTCGGCCCGCGCGGGGATGATGCTCTCTTTGAAGAGCAACTTGATGCCGTCGGCCAGGGGCTGCAACAGGCCATAAGGCCCGGCCCGGTTGGGGCCCAGGCGCACCTGGATGCGGGCCAACACCTTGCGCTCCAGCAGCGTCAAATAGGCGAAGCCCGTCAGCAGCACGAAGGTCAAAATCAGCACCTTGAGGGTCCATTCGAGAAGCAGGGCAGTGTCCATAGCGCACCTTCGGTTGACGGTTGACGAAACGCTCCGGCCGGGCTCAGGCGGGTTGCACGGCCCGCAGCGCCACCGGGGCCGGGGCGGACAACGGCACGCCCGCCGAGCGCGGCACCAACACCACGCCCTCGGGCACGGTCGCGTCGGTACCCACGGTCACCCAGGCCGTGACGCCCCGCACTTCCAGCGCCGCGGGCGCGTCGGCCTGCAGGCCGGCCTGGGCCGCGGTCGCGGGGTGCATCAGCACCCGGCCCTGGGGCCACAGCCGTGGGGCCAGCGTCGCGGAGCGGCCCACCAGCGCGCCCCGGTCGTACAGGCGGGTGATGGGCACGGCCCACAGCCCGTCCCGCGGTTGCCCCGCGGGGGCCTCCACGGGCCAGGGCGACACCGCTTCGCCCCGCTGCGCGGCGTTGGGCAGCATCTCGCCCACGCCTTGCCGGTTCGCGTGCACCGCGCCGGTGTAGTGCAAATGCTCGCGCGAGACCGGCGGGAATTGCGTCTTGACCTGGTTGAGGGTGGCCGGGTCCCAGCCCCGGAACGCGGGCACGCTCTCGACCATCTGGCGCACGATGGTCATGGCCGAGCGGGCCTCCAACTCCAGGTCGAACATGCGGGCCAGGGCCGCGGCGATGGCATAGTCGGGCTGCAGGCCCTGGGGCGCGGGCACCGCGGGATAGAAGCGCTGCACCCGCCGCTCGCCGCTGGTGTAGGTGCCACTGCGCTCCAGATAGGCCAGCGCGGGCAGCACCACATCGGCCCGCCGCGCGGTCTCGGTCATGAACAGGTCTTGCACCACCACCACACCGGCCTCGTCCAGGGCCGCGGCCAGGTAGGGGTCGTCGCCCGCGGGGTCCGCGGCCACGATGTACACCACCCCGGCCTGCCGCAGCACCGCGGCCAGGTCCTCCACCGGCCGGAAGCCCATGTCCCAGGCGCCCTGGTCGTTGTTGCGCGGCCACACGGCCACCAGGCCGCTGTTCACCCGGCCCGCGTGGCCGGTCTCCAACAACAGGTTGCCGAAGATGCGGGCCACGGCCTCGGAGGTGGGCAGGTCCATGCCCTCCTGGCCGTAGAAGATGACCACATGCCGGGCCGCGCGCAGGGTGTCGGCCAGGTCATGGGCCACGGCCTGCGCGGCAGCCACTTCCTCGCCGTAGGCATAGCGCACGGTCTGGGTGGCCCAGCGGTCCAGTTTCGTGGCCCGCGGGTTGACCACCACCAGGCGCGCGCCCCGCTCCGCGGCCAGTTTGACCCGCAAACGCCACATGGGCGCCTCTTCCTCCAGGTCCGAGGCAAAGACCACGATGGCGTCATCCGCGCCCAGGTTGGCCAGGTTGCTGCCCGTGCCCAGGCCCACCTGGGCCACCACCTCGCCGCCGCCCATGAAGGTGTAGAGCACCTTTTGGCCGCCCAGGTGGTCGGTCAGCCGGGCCAGGTTGTACAGGTCTTCGTTGCTCAAGCGCCCGCTCACCAGGGTGACCAGGGGGCCTTCTGCGCCCTGGATGGCCTCGGCCACCGCGGTCAGGGCCTCGGCCCACGAGGCCGCGGGCTGCAAATCGTCCCCGGCCCGCAGGTAAGGCCGCAACAGGCGTTCGTCGTAGGCCTGCGCGAAGTGGTATGCCGCGAAGCGGCCCTTGTCGCACAGCCACAGTTCGTTGACCCACTCGTTCTGGCGGGGCAGCACCCGTTGCACCGCGATGCGGCCGTCGAGTTTGGGCTCGCGGCGCACATCGAAAGTCAGGTTGCAGCCCACAGGGCACAGGTTGCACAGCGAAGCCGCGTGGGTCATCTCCCACGGTCGGGCGTCGAAGCGGAAGTCCGTGGTGGTCAGCGCGCCCACGGGGCAGATGTCGGTGGTGTTGCCCGACCAGTAGGAATCGAAGCCCGGCTCGGAGGTGGTGATGATGTAACTGCTGCGGCCCCGGCTGTCCATGCTGAGCACGGGGTCGCCCACCACCTCGTCCTGGAAGCGCACGCAACGGCCGCACAAAATGCAGCGCTCCCGGTCGAGGATGATGAGGTCCCCCAGGGGCACGCGCTTTTCGAAGTGAATCTTGAACTCATAGGGGAAGCGGCTGGTGGCCGGGCCGTAGGCGATGGTGAGGTTCTGCAAAGGGCACTCGCCGCCCTTGTCGCAAACGGGGCAGTCGAGGGGGTGCGAGGTGAGGAAGAACTCCAGCACGGCTTTGCGGGCCTCGGCCACCTCGTCGGTCTGGGTCTTGACCACCATGCCCTCTTCGACCCGCACGGTGCAGCCCGTCTCCAGGCCGCGACCCCAGCGAATCTGGGGCGTGCCGTCCTCGTTGCGCACGATTTCGCCCGTGGCCCGGTCCCGCACGGGGCGCCCGATGTGCACCAGGCACATGCGGCACATGCCCACGGGCTCCATCTTGGGATGGTAGCAGAAGACGGGGATGTCGATGTCGGCCAGGCGGGCCGCGTCCACCACCGTCAGCCCTGCGGGCACGGTGACCGGGCGGTCGTCAATGATGAGGGTGACTTGCTTGCCGTTCGCGCTCATGCGGTCTCTCCGATAAAAGTCCCAAGCGGTCTACCGGGCACC
>WGAK01000211.1 GCA_015494815.1 Anaerolineales bacterium
AGCGCGCGCTGGAACTGGACCCCAACAACGCGCTGGCCTGGGCCTTAGAGGCCGAGGTCTTCGCGGACCAGGGCCTGTATGAGCAGGCCGCGGCAGCCTCGCGCAAGGCTGTGGCCCTGGACCCCGGCTTGCTGGAAGCGCGGCGGGCCCGCGGCTATGTGCTCTACGCCACTGGCAACTACGAAGAGGCCCTGACCGAATACAAAGCCGCGCTGGCCATCAATCCGCACATCCCCGACTTGCACTTGATGGTGGGCGTGATTTACCGCGTGCTGGGGGACCCCGGCCAGGCCGTGCAGGCTTTTCTGGATGCCAACGCGCTGGACCCCACCAACCCGTATCCCGACCTGTACATTTCGCGCACCTACGCGGGGCAGGGCGAGTTTGGGCGGGCCTTGCAATACGCGCTCAAGGCCGCCCAAGAGGCCCCGGCCGACCCGTTCATGCACGGCAATCTGGGCGTGATGTACTACAAGAATCAACGCCTGGAGGACGCGGTGCGCGAACTGGCCCTGGTGGTGAACGGCGGCACCACCGAGGACGGGGTGCCGGTGGAGCCTTTGCCCATTGACTACGGCCGGGTGGCCGAATACTATTTCGTGTACGGCCTGGCGCTGGCCAAACTGGGCCGTTGCGACGAGGCCGTGCCGGTCTTCCAGACCATCTTGGAGCAGGTGCCCGGCGATGAAATCGCGGTGTATAATGCGGAGGAAGGCTTGCGCCTGTGCGGCGCGGGCGGACGTCCTACCGCAACGCCCGCGGTCACCCCGACGCCTTGAACCGCCTTTGGGAGGCCCACCATGCAAGTGTTGCGCATTGACCTCACCACCCGCTCGGCCGCCGCGGAGCCGGTTCCCCCCACCTGGGAGCCTTTGGGCGGCCGCGGCCTGGTGGCTCGCATTTTGCTCGACCGCGTGCCCCCCACGGCCGACCCGCTGGGGCCGCACAATGTGCTGATTTTCGCACCCGGCCTGCTGGTCGGGCATCGTTTGTCGAGCACCGACCGCATCTCCATCGGCGGCAAGAGCCCTCTCACCGGCGGCGTCAAAGAGTCCAACGCCGGGGGGCGCACCGGCTGGGCCATCGCGCACCTGGGCTACAAGGCCGTGCTGCTGGAGGGCCGCGCGCCCCAGGGCACCTGGTGGGTGGTGCATGTCTCGGCCCAGGGCGTGCGCTTCGACCCCGCGGACGACCTGGTGGGCCTGGGCACTTACGCCACCGCGGCCCGCCTGCGCGAGCGCTATGGCGACGACGCGCGCATCGCCGTCGCCCTCATCGGCCCCGCGGGTGAGCGCCGCTTGCGCGCCGCGGGCATTGCCAATACCGACCAGGACGGCGTGCCCTCGCGGCTGGCCGCGCGCGGTGGCCTGGGCGCGGTCATGGGCAGCAAAGGCGTCAAGGCCATCGTCTTCGACCCGCGCGGCGGGCACGAGCCGCCCTTGGCCGACCCCGCGGCGTTCAAGGCCGCGCGCAAGGCCTACATCCAGGCCCTGCTGGCCCACCCCCAGACCAAGACCTACGAAACCTTCGGCACCGCGGCCATGGTCAACATGTGCAACGCGTTCGGCGGCCTGCCCACCCGCAATTTCTCCCAGGGGCAGTTCGAGGCCGCGGAACGCATCAGCGGCGAAGCCCTGCGCCAACTCATCCTCGCCCGCGATGGCGAGGGCGCGCCCGCACACGCGTGCATGGCCGGGTGCAGCATTCGCTGTTCCAACATCGTGCCCGACCCCCAGGGCCGGGCCGTGGTCTCGCCCCTGGAGTACGAGACCATCGGTTTGATGGGCTCCAACCTGGGCCTGGACGACCTGGATGTCATTGCCCAACTGAACTATCACGCCAACGACCTGGGCCTGGACACCATTGACCTGGGCGCGGCTCTGGGCGTGGCCGCGGACGCGGGCCTGTGGACCTTCGGCACCGCCACCCAGGCCCTGGCCCTGGTGCAGCAGATTTACGACGATACCGCGCTGGGCCGCCTGCTGGGCAGCGGCGCGGCGCTTACAGGCCGGGCCCTGGGCGTGGAGCGCATCCCCGCGGTCAAGGGGCAGGCCATTTCCGCGTATGACCCGCGAGCCATCAAGGGCACGGGCGTGACGTACGCCACCAGCCCCCAGGGCGCAGACCACACCGCGGGCCTCACCATTCGCGCCCAGGTGGACCACCTGGACCCCACGGTGCAGGTGCCCGTCTCACGCACCGCGCAACTCAAGATGGCCGGGTACGATACCCTGGGCGCGTGCATCTTCGCGGGTTTTGGCTACGCGGCCGCGCCCGAGGTGGTGCCGGCGTTGCTGCGGTCCCGCTACGGCTGGCCCGTGGGCGACGATGTGCTGGTGCAGTTGGGCCGCGAGACCATCCGCTTGGAGCGGGCCTTCAACCGGGCCGCGGGCTTCACGGCCGCCCACGACCGCCTGCCCGAGTGGATGACCCGCGAGCCCTTGCCGCCGCACGAGGCCGTGTTCGATGTGTCCCCCGCGGACCTGGACAGGGTTTGGGCAGACCTGGCATGAGCGCCCCCACGCCCGCCGTCACCGTGCCCCCTGTGTTGGCCCGTTGGGGCGTGACGCCCGAGCAACTGGCCGCGTGGCGGGCCAAGGCCCTGGCCGTGCACCGGCGGCTGTTGGCCCATTACGGCACCCCGCGCATCCAGCGCCGCCCGCCGCTGGACGAACTGGTCCTTACCATCCTCTCGCAAAACACCAACGACCGCAACCGCGACCGGGCCTACGCGGCGTTGCGCGCCCGGTTCCCCTCGTGGGAGGCGGTGCGCGACGCGGACTCTCAGGCCGTCATCGAGACCATCCGCCCCGCGGGGCTGGCCAACCAGAAGGGCCCGCGCATTCAGGCCGTGTTGCGGGCCATCACGGCTCAGCGCGGCGACCTGGACCTGTCGTTCCTGGCCGGGTGGCCTGTGGAAGAAGCCCGCGCGTGGCTGATGCAGTTCAAGGGCGTCGGCCCCAAGACCGCGGCCATCGTGTTGCTCTTCTCGTTGGGCAAGCCGGCCTTCCCTGTCGACACGCACATTTATCGGGTGACGGGACGCTTGGGCCTGCGCCCGCTGCACTGGAGCGTGGAGCGCACGCATGTGCTCATGGAGCACATCTTCCCGCCCGAGACTTACGAGGCCGCGCATTTGAACCTGATTTATCTGGGGCGCGATGTATGCCGACCGCGTAAACCCCGGTGTGCCCGTTGCCCGGTGCGCTCGCTGTGCGACGCCGCGGCCCGAATGGACGGCGGCGCGGCGTCCGCCGGAGGAGGTGCTGCATGAGCCCGGTGCCCGAATTGCTGAATTTGCTGGGCCTGCCGTGGGCCGAATTCGATGACCAAAAGCGGCTGCGAGCCCGGCATCCCGACTTCCCCCGGCCGGAGGAGGTGCCCGGCCTGGAGCCCTGGCTGCGGGAAGGTACCGCGGCTCTGGTGCCCCCCGGCGGGGTGGTGGTGCAGGGCCCGCGCGGGTACAATGTGGCCTTGTGGCCGCGGCAGGGGGGCGGCTTTTGGGCCGTGTTGCACCCCCGCGAACAGGTGCGCAGCCTGGCCGAAGAATGGGTCGAAGAGAAGCCCGTGCTCAACATGCTGGTGCACGAACTGCGCCTGCCCGTCACCGTCATCAAGGGCTACACCACCCTGATGCGTAAGGGCCTGGCCGGGCCGGTGAGCGACAAGCAGGCCCAGTTCCTGGACACGGTGGCCACCAATGTGCGCCGCCTGGAGCGCCTGCTGGAACTGGTGGGCCTGTGGAGCAAAATCGCGCATCGGCGGCTGCCTTACCAGCCGCACGACATTGCCGTGGGTGCGCTGGTGGCCGACCCCGTAGCCCAGTGGGCCGACCGCTGGGCCGAGCGGGAGTTGACCTTCCACGACCTGTCCCCCGAAGCCGGGGCGTGGTCCGTGCACACCGACCCCCAGTATGCCCGCTGGATTCTGCAGCGCCTGCTGGAGAACGCCTGGGCCTACACGGCCCCCGGCGGTCAGGTCTGGCTGGAAGCGCAGCGCATCCCCCAGGGCGTGGAGATTGCGGTGCGCGACACGGGCATCGGCGTGGCCGAAGACGACCGTCCGCGGCTGTTCACCCCCTTCTTCCGCTCGCCCGACGAGCGGGTGCGCGACCATCCCGGCTGGGGCCTGGCCCTGCATGTGGCCCGGCTGCTGGCCCGGGACCTGGGCGGTGAGGTGGGCTATCGCCCCGCGTCACCCGCGGGCAGCGTGTTCTATTTGCGTTTGCCGGTGGGTTCGTGAGGAAAAGGCTTACGGCCGGGTCACGCGGCCCACGACCTGGTCGTTGAGCACCACCTCGTACTCGCCGGCCG
>WGAK01000212.1 GCA_015494815.1 Anaerolineales bacterium
CTACTGGCCCTGGCGCGGGCGTTGGGCCTCTCCCTGCCCGCGGTCGCGGCCGAGGGGCTGGTGTTGGGGGGCGCGGTGGGCCTGGCCTGGGGCACCACCATGACCCTCATGCAGGCCGTGGCCCTGCGCCCGCGGCGGGTGTTTCGCGGCGGGTGGTGGGTGCTGCACCCTTTGGTGGTGAGCGCGTTCACGGCCGTGGCCTGGGCCTGGGCCGCAACCCGTCACGGCCGTTTGCCCACCTGGACGGAGGCCGGGCTGGGCGGGTTGCTCTGGGCCCTGGGCGTGACCCTCGGCCATCCCCTGAGTTGGCGACCGCGCGCGGCACGCTGGTGGGCCGCTTATGCCCTGGGCGCGCTGGGCTTCTTCGTGCTGATGGTGCTGCCCCCGGCCGCGGTGGTGCGCCTGAGTCCGCCCGGCTGGCGCGAAACCCTACGGATGCTGGTGCTGGCCCCGCTGGTGTGGGCCGTGCCCACGGCCTGGGCCCTGCCCGCACCGCCGGCGTCCCCGGAGCCCCCGGCATGAGCGACGACCTGCTGCGCTCGCTGCTGGACGATTTCTTTCAACCGCCCGTGTGGACCGTGCGCGAGGTCACGGCCTACATTCAGGACTTGTTGCGCGAGGCCACGGATTTGCAGGATGTGTGGGTGCGGGGCGAGGTGACCGCGGTCTCGCAGCCCCGGTCGGGGCATCTGTATTTCACCCTCAAAGAGGGCGACGCGGTGCTGCGCTGCGTGATGTGGCGGCCGCGCGTGCAGCGCCAGGCCCGCCGTTTCTTGCCGCAAACCGGACAGGTCATCGAAGCCCACGGCTATGTGGATGTGTATCCCGGCGGCGGCACCTACCAGTTTTACGCGGACGTGCTGCGCCCTGTGGGGGAGGGCGCGGAATACGCGGCGTTCTTGCGGCTCAAGGCCCGCCTGGAGGCCGAGGGCCTGTTCGCGGCCGAGCGCAAGCGGCCGCTGCCCCCGTATCCGCGGCGCATCGGCGTGGTGACCTCGGCCACCGGCGCGGCCCTGCGCGACATTCTCAACACGCTGCGCCGGCGCTATCCCCTGGCCGAGGTGGTGGTGGCGCCCAGCCTGGTGCAGGGCGCGGACGCGCCCCAGGCCCTGGTCGCGGCCTTGGAACGGCTCAACCGGGTGGCCCGGCCCGATGTGATTATCGTGGCCCGGGGTGGCGGCTCGGCCGAAGACCTGGCCGCGTTCAACGCGGAAGCCGTGGTGCGGGCCGTGGCCGCCTCCGACGCGCCGGTGGTCACCGGCGTGGGCCATGAGACCGACTTCACCCTGGTGGACTTCGCCGCGGACCGTCGCGCGGCCACGCCCACGGCCGCGGCCGAACTGGTCACGCCCCATCGCGACGATTTGCAGCGGCATTTGCGCAGCCTGGCCGCGCGCTTGCAGCGTCGCATGGAGCACCGCCTGGTGGACGCGGGGTTGCGGGTGGCCCGCGCGGAGCAGGCCCTGGCTCGACACGCGCCGCTGGCGCGGCTGGCGGCGTATCGGCAGCGGCTGAACGCCGCGCGCCGGGCCCTGCCGCGGGCGTTGTCCCAGCGTTTGCGCTGGGCGCAGGCGCGGCTGGCCGCGTGGCACACGCGTTTGCCCCAGGCCGTGCTACAGGGCCTGCGCTGGCGTCGGACCCGGCTGCAGCACCTCGCCACGCGGCTGCACGCGGCCCATCCCCTGGCGCCGTTGCAGCGAGGCTATGCCCTGCTCACCGACGAGCAAGGGCGCATCGTGCGCGCCGCGCGTCAGGTGCAGCCGGGGCAACGCATCCACGCTCGCCTGGCCCAGGGGCAGTTGACCGCGCGTGTGGAGACCGTGGCCGACGACCCGCCCGCGGGCCCCGGCGGAGCCGGTTCCCCCGCCCCCACCCCCTCTGCGCCCGAAGGAGGCTCGCCATGACCGTGCCCGACGACATCGCCCAGATGGGCTTCGAGCAAGCCCTGGCCGAACTGGAAGCCATCGTGCAGGCTCTGGAGAGCGACGAGCAGCCCCTGGAAGAAGCCCTGCGCCTGTTCGCTCGGGGGCAGGCGCTGCTGGCGCATTGCACCCGCTTGCTGGAAGAGGCCGAGTTGCAGGTGCGGCAGGTGGTGGGCGACGAGGTGCTGCCCTGGCAGCCCGATGAGGGGTAGGGTGGACATCACTTCCCGACGCAACCCTAAGGTCGCCTGGGTGCGGCGTTTGCAGCGTCAGGCCGCGTTTCGGCGCCGTCAGCAAGCCTGGGTGGTGGAAGGCGTGCGCCTGGCCGAGGAAGCCCTGCGGGCCGGCGCGGTCGTGCGGGCGGTGTTCGTGACGCCCGACCTGCCGCCGCGTGGGCGGGCCGTGGTGCAGGCCTGGCAGGCTCAGGGCGTGCCCGTGTATCGGGTCACGGGCGCGGTCATGGCCGCGCTGAGCGCCACCGAGACGCCGCCGGGGCTGCTGGCCGTGGTGGCGCTGGCCCCGCGCGCCTGGCCTGCCCGGCCCGACTGGGTGCTGGTGCTGGATGGGGTGCGCGACCCCGGTAACCTGGGCACGCTGTTGCGCACGGCCTGGGCCGCGGGGGTGGACGGTGTGGCGCTGGTGGACTGCGCGGACCCCTGGGCGCCCAAGGTGGTGCGCGCCGGCATGGGCGCGCACTGGCATGTGCCGCTGTGGCGCGGGGCGTGGTCCGCTTTGGCTCCCCGCCTGCAGGGGATGCGGGTGTATGTGGCCGACATGCGGGGCGAGCAGGCCTATTTCGACGCGGATTGGCGGGGGCGGGTGGCGCTGGTGGTGGGCGGTGAGGCCCACGGGGCTTCGCCCGCGGCGCGGCAACGCGCGACGCAAACGGTGTCCATCCCCATGCCGGGCGGCGCGGAATCGCTCAACGCCGCCGTCGCCGGGGGGATTTTGCTGTTCGAGGCCGTGCGCCAGCGTTGGTATGGCGCGGGCCGAGGGTGAGGTGGGGCAAGGACGGCCCGTACCGCCACGCGATTAACAAAACGCTGATATTTTGCTGATGCCGCTCTTATAAGGCGGCGTTATGCATTTAAGCGAACGCCGGTTCCGAATTTGCCTACACACAGGAGGGAAACCATGAGCCTGTATTACGACCCCTTCCGCCGCATGCAGCGCCTGATGAGCCTGTTGAGCGGCATGGTGCCCGAAGAGGTGGGTGTGACCGATGCCCGCCAGACCGCGGCCCTGAGCGTGCCCATGAATGTGGTGGCCGAAGAGGACGCGTTCGTCATCACGGCCTGGGTGCCGGGGCTGGATGTGGATGATGTACACATCGAGGTGGTGGACGACACCGTGACCATCGAGGGCGAGTTCCCGGCCCTGGAAGCCGACGACAAGACCCAGGTGCTGCTGCAGGAAATCCCCTTCGGCCGCTTCAAGCGGGTCATCACCCTGCCGACCACGCTGGAGGCCGGTGAGGCCGAGGCCGAGTTGCGCAACGGCGTGTTGACCCTGCGCATCCCCAAGGCTGCCGCGTTGCGGCCCAAGACCATCAAAATCAAGGCGGCCAAGTAAGTGCATTGCTGGCTCACCTCGCTGCCGGGCGTCGGCTTTGGCCGGGCGCCCGGCATGGCGTTTAACGCTGGCTGCGGCCGCGGTGCAGTACAATAGCGGCAGCCCTCGCGCCGCGCCCGTGTCCCGCCTGCGCGGCCTTCAGGAGGAACCCATGCCGACGGCCTCGCCCGCTACGCTCACCCCTGACCAGCGTCGGGCCCTGCTGGCCTACCTGGGCCAGTTCGTCACCGAGCACAAGAAGCGTCGCATGCGCGAGGTTTTGCCCTGGCGCACGCGGCATGTGGCTTTGGTGCTGGAAGACATCTACCAGCCCCAAAACGCCAGCGCGACCCTGCGCACCGCGGAAATCCTGGGCGTGTTGGACATTTACATCGTCGAAAATCGCAACACCTACCGGTTGAACCCCGATGTGGCCCTGGGCGCGAACAAGTGGGTCAACCTGCATCGCTTCCGCGAGCCCGAGGAAGACAACACGGCCCGCGCGCTGGCCCACCTGCGGGCGCGGGGCTACACCATCGTCGCGACCTCGCCCCATCGGCAAGGCTATGCGCCCGAAGACTTGCCCCTGGAGCGCCCCGTGGCCTTGTGGTTCGGCAACGAGTTGGAAGGGCTGAGCCCCGCGGTGCTGGAGGCCGCGGATATGCACTTGCGGCTGCCCATGTTCGGCTTCACCGAGAGTTACAACATCTCGGTCAGCGTGGCCATTGCCCTCTACACCCTGGTGCGTCGTCTGCACCGCTCTGAGGTGCCCTGGCGGCTCACCCCCGCGGAGCAAGACGAGGTGCTGCTGACCTGGTACCGCCGGGTCATTGGCCCCAAGTGGCCCCAGGTGGAAGCCGCGTTTTGGCGCCAGCAGGCGCGCCAATCCCCCAACAGCCCGGCCTAAGGTTCGGTTCCCCCGCGCACCAGTTGCAGCACGCGGCCCGTGCGATAGTCGGCCAGATAGAGTTCGCCTTGCTCATCCAGGCCGAAGGTGGCGATGGCGAAGGGCGTCTCCCAGAGCAGGCGGCTTTCCCAGCCTTCGCCGCGCGGCAGCAGCCCCCAAATGCGGCCGGTGCAAAAGTCGCCATACACATACACGCCCGTCATCTCGGGCAGCGCCCGGCCCCGATACACCTCGCCGCCGGTCACCGAGCAGCCCTGGTCGTGGCCGTATTCCACCACGGGGAACACCAGTTCCAGGCCGGGCGGAGGCGCGTCTTCGTAGGGGTGGGTGCCCTCGAAGTAGTCCCAGCCGAAGTTGGCGCCACCGCCGCGGTCCGCGGGCCAGACATTGACCTCTTCCCACGCGTCTTGGCCCACATCCGCGATGTACAGCGTGCCCGTGGCCCGGTCGAACGCGTAACGCCAGGGGTTGCGCAGGCCCCAGGCCCAGATTTCGGGCCGGGCGTCCTGGCCGTCGGCCCAGGGGTTGTCGGGGGGAATGCCATAGGGCGGGCCCGCGTCCACATCCAGGCGCAGCATCTTGCCCAGCAAAGTGTGCAGGTTTTGGGCCCGGTCTTCGGGGTCGCCCGCGGCGCCGCCGTCGCCCAGGCCGATGTACAGATACCCGTCGGGGCCAAAGGCCAAATGGCCGCCGTTGTGGTTGCCGTAGGGTTGTTCCACCCGCAGCAGCACCTCTTCGCTGGCCGGGTCGGCTTGCTCCGCGTCGGGCGTCGGCAGACGGTAGCGGGCCACCACCGTGTTCCCCTGGTGGTCGGTGTAGTTGACGAAGAACTCGCCGTTTTGGGTAAAGCGCGGGTGAAAGGCCAGCCCCAGCAGCCCCTGCTCCGAAGCCCCGCTCCCCACC
>WGAK01000213.1 GCA_015494815.1 Anaerolineales bacterium
GAGCAGGGCTTCGTCGAGGGGCGCATTCAGCAATTGGAACACATCTTGCGGCACGCGGTGTTCATCGAGAACAACGGCCAGCGCGACACCGGGGACCTGGGCGCCCGGGTCACGGTCCAAGAAGACGGCCAGAGGGCCGATGGCGGCCGCCTGGCAGCCCCAGGTCAGCAAGGCCAGGCCGAGCAGCCATCCCATGCGGCGCATCCTGTGACGGGGGTGCATGGTGAACCCTCCTCCTGAGTGGGGATCTCAAGCCTCGTATTCGATTCGCACGATTTTGACCTTGAGGCGGCCGGCGGGGGTCTCCACTTCCACCAGGTCGCCGACGCGTTTGCCCAGCAAGGCCCGGCCCATGGGCGATTCGTTCGAAATGCGGCCCCGCAGCGGGTCGGCTTCGGTCGCGCCGACGATGTAATAGGTCTCTTCGTCGTCGTAGCCCTCTTCTTGTACCGTGACCCGGGCGCCCAGGTCCACGGTGTCGCGCTGGCCGTTGTTCTCGATGAACACCGCGTGCCGCAAGATGTGTTCCAATTGCTGAATGCGCCCCTCGACGAAGCCCTGCTCTTCTTTGGTGGCGATGTAGTCCGCGTTCTCCGACAGGTCGCCCATCTGGATGGCCGCGCGCAGTCGTGCGGAGAGTTCGGCGCGCTTCTCGGTTTTCAGATATTCCAACTCCGCGCGCAGTTTGCGCGCGCCCTCGGGCGTGAGATAGTAGACGGGTTTCGGGCCCTGGTTGCGATTTTTGGCCATGATGATGCCTCCCTTCCACGGGATGGGTGCGCTCAGGGGCGCACCAGGGGGTCGAAGAGTTTGCGATGTTCTTCGATGGCAAACCGGTCGGTCATCCCCGCGATGTAGTCGCAAACCGCCCGCTCCAGGCCATACTCGTCAATGCGGGCCTGGATGTGCCGGGGCAGGACTTCGGGCCGGCGCGTGTACGCGGTGAACAAATCGGTGATGATGCGGTCGGCTTTTTGGGCCATGCGCACCACCCGCGGGTGGTTGTACAGGTTTTGGTACAAAAAGTCCTTGAGTTCGCGGTTGCGGCGGCGCATGGCCTCGCTGTGGGACACCACATTATACGGCAAGCGTTGCAAATCTGCAACCGAGCGCACGCCGCTCTCGCGCAGGCGTTGCTCGGTGGTGTGCACCAGGTCCGTCACTTCCAGGCCGATGAGGCGGCGCACCAGGCGGTGGCGGGTGAGTTCGTCCAGGTGCTCGTCGTGCCAGTCCAGGTGTTGCCGCAGCACCTCCCATATTTCCACCCCCCGCAGCATGCGCGGGGTAATCATGCCCGAGCGCAGGCCATCGTCCAGGTCGTGGGCCGTGTAGGCCAGTTCGTCGGCCACATTGGCGATCTGGGCCTCGATGTGGCCGCGCAGGTCGGGGTCGAAATCCCGGGCGTCCGCGATGTCGTATTCGGTCTCGTGTTTGACGATGCCTTCCAGGGTTTCCCAGGTCAGGTTCAGGCCCTTGAAGTGCGTGTAACGCCGCTCCAACTCGGTGACGATGCGGAAGGACTGGCGGTTGTGCTCGAAGCCGCCGTGGTCGCGCATCAGGCGATTCAGCACGGCCTCACCCGAATGTCCAAAAGGCGGGTGCCCCAGGTCGTGGGCCAGGATGATGGCCTCGGTGAGGTCCTCGTTGGCGCCCAAGGCCCGGGCCACCGTGCGGCCGATTTGGGCCACCTCCAGCGTGTGGGTCAGGCGGGTGCGATAATAATCGCCCTCGTAAGTGATGAAGACCTGGGTCTTGTATTCCAGTCGTCGAAAGGCCGAGGTATGCAAGATGCGGTCTCGGTCGCGTTGAAACGCGGTGCGATATTCAGGCTCGGGTTCGGGGTGCAGGCGCCCTTTGGACAGGCGGCTCTTGTGGGCATAGGGCGCTAAGGTTTGCAATTCGATGGCTTCCAGCCGCTCCCGGGTGTACAACATGGCTCAACCTCCTGGGGCCGGCTCACACTTGAATGTACGCATCCACGGGCAGCACGAAGAGCATGCCGCGGCGGGCACCGGCCTGCTCGCTGCGGGGCAGGTGCTCGCGAATCCGTCGGATGGTCTCGTCCACCTGCTCGTCGGGCACCGCGGTGAAGAACACGGCGTGCCCACGACGAAAGATGCCGCCACCCGACACCAGGCGGGTGACCCGCAGCCCGGCCCCCACCAGGGCCTGGCTTACTTCCGCGGCTTCGGCGTCTTCCAGCACGACCAGAACGAATTTCATGGCATGGCTCCTGAGAGGGCAGGGCGCACCGTGGGGGGAACGGCTCCGCCGCGGCCTGGGCCGCGCGCGGTCACAGGTGCAGCCACCCCACCAGCCAGTCGCCCGCGTAGGTCACGGCCAGCATCTTGAGCAGTTTGCCCGCAAAAGTCCACAGCACAAAGCGACGCAGCGGCACGCGCGTGGCCCCGGCCACGATGCCCGCCAGGTCGAACAAAGGCGTAGGCAAAAAGGCCAGGACGAAAATCACGCCATCGCCATAGCGGCGCATGAGCCCGCGCACATGATGGTAGGCGCGGTAATCTTCGATGAAAGCCTGGCCGCTCAACCCGGCCAGGTAGCCCGACAACTCGCCCGTGGTGGCACCGGCCGCGGCCACCACCGCGACCCAAAAGGGATGCAGCACTGCGCCCATGCTGAAGGGCAGCACCAGCCCCGGCGCGGGAAAGATGACCGTGGCGTTGGCCAGCAGGGTGATGAGGAACAGCCCCACATAGCCATACGCTTGAAAGCGCTGCCAGTGGTCGCGAAAGACCACGATGGCAATGCTCAGCAGCACCACCAGGGCCAGGCCCGCCAGACGCCACGCCCGGTGCTTGCGTTCCTGGCTCCTGTCTTGGGCCGCGGCAGGGGTGGAGGCGGATTCGCTCATGGGCCATCGTCGCTCGCAACCAGCGGCCCCAGCAGGGCCTGCAGGCGCGCGGTCAGCATGTCCAGCGCCACGGTGTTGAACCCCCCTTCGGGCACGATGATGTCCGCGTAACGTTTGGAGGGCTCCACGAACTCCAGATGCATGGGGCGCACCGTGGTCATGTATTGCCGAATGACCGACTCCACCGTGCGGCCGCGCTCTTCCACATCCCGCAACAACCGCCGGATGAAGCGGATGTCCGCGTCGGTGTCCACATAGATTTTGATGTCGAACAACCGGCGCAGGTCGGGCTCCGCGAAGATGAGGATGCCTTCCACCAGGATGATGGGCCGCGGCTCGACCCGCACCGTGCGCGCGGCGCGCGCGTGGCGGGTGAAGTCGTACACCGGCCGCTCAACGGCCTGCCCGCGCTGCAACGCCCGGATGTGCTCCACCAGCAGGCTGGTTTCTAAGGAATCGGGATGGTCGTAGTTGATGGCGGCCCGCTCTTCGGGGGGCAGATGGCCGAAGTCCCGATAATACGCATCGTGGGGCAAAAAGGCCACATGCCGGGCCCCGACCCGCTCCATGAGCGCCTGGGCCACGGTGGTCTTGCCCGACCCACTGCCGCCGGCAATGCCAATAACCAGAGGAGAGGTTCGCGTCATGCTGCGAATTATACCCGAAGGCCGGGCCAGGGTGCGCGCCTGTCAAGCCAAATGAAAATGTTACCGAAGCCAGACATTCACGACGGCTCTGCAACGGCGTGGAGCGCTTTCCCTCGGGTGGGAGGCGGAGGGAACGGCATCCCATCCCAGGGCTCGGTCTGCCATAGCCCTATTGACCTTTGCAAATCTAAAGGCACACATCAAAGCGCCAGGCCAGCATAGGCAAAAAAGGAGCGTTTGAGGCGATGCTGGCCTCGTAGAGCCTGCAGGGCCCGCGTCACCTCGCGCTCCAGATGCGCC
>WGAK01000214.1 GCA_015494815.1 Anaerolineales bacterium
CTCCGGGGGCGGGATGAAGCGCAACTGGACGGCCTGACGGCTGGCCGGGGTGAGGCGCGCCCAGTGGGCCGGGCCGTAGCCGGGCAGCCAGGCCACCCTTCCGTCGTTTGTGCGCAGCACCGGCCAGCGCGCGCGCAGGCTGAGCGGGATTTTGCGGTTGGTGAACGCGTTGCCCAACGTGACCGTGTGCCCGCCCATCCCCAGGGGCGCAAAGCGGTCCCCCGGGCGGGGCGGGGTCAGGTGCCAGGGCGGCGGCGCGGCGTCGGCATCCAGCCAGACCGCCCACGGACCGGGCGGGTTGTGGGCCAGGCTGTCTCGGGCCTGGGCGGCGGGCACGCGCGGGCCGGCCTGCAGACGCCAGCCGTGGGCCAGGGGCAGGCTCTGGCCGGGCGCCAGTTCCCGCGGCGTGGGCGTGGGCAGTTGTGGCCAGGGGCCCGGCGGCTGGACCGCGCCGCGCAGCACGAACAAGCCGTCGGGGCGGGTGAGCAGGCGCAGGCCGCCGACCCAATCGCGCGGTCGGGGCGCGGCCCCGGTGCGCAGCACGCGTTCGGCCTGCACGATGTGCTCCCAGCCGGGGGCCCAGAACGGCCCCGGGTGCAGATGGCGGGCCGCCCGGCGCAGCACCCGGTAGCGCAGGCCGGGCAGCAGCGCGCGCCACGCGTCGCCGCGCAGGCGCACGAAAGTGGGCGTGGCCTCGGCGACCACCTTGGCCCAGGCTTCGTCCTCGGCCGCGGCCAGCACTTCCGCGTCCGCGGCCAGGGCTTGCGCGGTGCGGGCCAGGGTGGCCGCGATGCGCGGGTTGAGTTCGGCCAGCAGCGGCAGCACTTCGTGCCGCAGCCGGTTGCGCAAGAAACGCGGGTCGCGATTGCTGGCGTCCTCTTGCACGGGCAGGCCGTGGGCCCGCGCGTAGGCGTGCACCGCCGCGCGCGGCACCTCCAGCAGCGGCCGCACCAGCGGGATGCGTGGATGCCACGGCGTGGGGCAGGTGCGGGATTGCATGGCCCGTAACCCTTCCACCCCCGCGCCCCGCAGCAGACGCATGAGCACGGTCTCGGCCTGGTCGTCCAGCGTGTGCCCGACCGCCACGGCCTGCGCGCCCTGGGCCTCGGCCACGCGAAAGAGAAAGGCGTACCGCTCGCGGCGGGCCGCGTCTTCCAGCGAGATTTTCTCCCGCCGGGCGCGGGCCTGCACCGCGGTGCGCGCCACCTGCACCGGCCAGCCTTGCGCTTCGGCCCACGCCCGCACCGCCGCGGCCTGGGACGCGCTCTCGGGCCGCAGGCCGTGGTCCAGGTGGGCCACGTGCAAGGCATAGCCCAGCCGCGCCAGCACATGGGCCAGGGTCAGGCTGTCCGCGCCGCCCGACACGCCCACCACCACAGGCCCCGCCTCAGGACGCAACAACTCGTCGCGAGCGATGGCTTCGGCCACCTTTTGCACCAGGGCGTCAGGCGTTGATGCCGTGGTCATGTCCATACCTCCGTGCCCTCATTGAACCTCTTGCAAAAGTCAAAAAGAGGCAATCTCCGAGTTGTAAATAGCGGCAATCAAATTGAAACGCAGCCGAAAGCGTTTTCTCCGATTACGGTAACGTTCGCTCAAAATGCGAAACACTTTCAGCCGGCCTATCACATGTTCAGCACAGATGCGCTCTCTTGCCAAAGCCCGATTGGCTTTCTTCTCCTCCGGCGTCAGGGGACGTTGCTTGCTCCTCTTGACCGGTACCTTGCTGTTCGCATGAAGTTTGGTGATGCCGATGTAGCCTTTGTCGGCCAAACACAGGGTCCCGGCTCCAAAGCGTATGCCGCTTCGTTGGAAGAGACGGAAATCGTGCATGCGCCCTGGCCCAAAGGCCGTGGCGAGGATGATTTTGCTTTCTCGGTGCACGATTACTTGGGCTTTTTGCGTGTGTCGCTTTTTCTTGCCACTGTAGTACCGACGCTGCTTTTTTTGGGCCGTTCGATCGGTTGCTCCGTGGCATCGACGATGACCACTTCGATGACGGTATCGCCTGACTGTAAGGCCTTCTTGCCGGGCAAACGAAATTGCTTCGACCGGATAAGGATATCTTCTACCTTCCGAATCGTCCGGGACACCGTCGCCTCACTCACACCGTAGGTCTGGGCAATGTGGAACTGCGAGCGGTACTCCCGCCAGTACATCAAGGTCATCAAGAGTTGGTCGGCTCGACTTAATTTGGGCGGGCGGCCAAAAGAAGGCATGCCCGCCTTTACCACGGCAAGCATTTTCCTGAACGTGGCATGCGACACGCCCGTCAGGCGCTTGAAATCCGCATCATTTCGGTTTTTGATGTCTTCGTATCTCATGCTACTATTATGCCACACTCCTACTTATGCAAGAGGTCTATTGTACGCGAAAATGCTCGAAAACGCGTATTTGGGCCGTGGCGCGGGTTATAATGATGCACCGAGTTGCAACACGCACCGCAAGGATACCGCATGACCCAGCCCTCCAATCCCTACATCGCGGGCGAACC
>WGAK01000215.1 GCA_015494815.1 Anaerolineales bacterium
CCCCGACCCGCCGACTCGACCACGCCGCGCGCGGCCGAACCGCCGCAGCCCGAGGCCGCGCTGCCCGGCAGCGCTACGCCGCCCCGGGTGCCGGGCGAGGTCTACTTCTGGCCGGTGGAACACAGCCCGGCCCGGGCCGCGCAACAGGCCCGGCTGCAGGGCGACTACCTGGGCCTGGTTTACCGCCCCGCGCTGTGGGCCCAGGCCCGGGTGACCGTGGTGCGGCCCAAGTACGACCTGGATTGGGAGGGGCTGTACGCGGCCCTGGTCGAAGAGCCCAGCGCGCGGGTGGACTGGGACGCCTGGCTGGCCACCCCGCGCAACCCCGATTTCTTCGACCCCGAACCCCAGCCCGAGGCGCACTTCCTTCCCCTGGAGCCGCCCTGGAATCGGGCCACGGACCTCAAACGCCTGCAACGCGCGTTTCACACCTTCGTCTTTCGGAGCACGAAAATCCCCGTGCGGGTGCACAAGCGCCTCAAGGTCTATGCAGGGCCGCAGGTCAGCGAGAGCCGCTTCAAGCGCCAACTGCGTGAGGCCGCGCGGCAGGGCCTGGAAAAAGACCTGGACAAGGTGCGCCAAAAGTACCGCCGCAAACTGGAGCGCCTGCGGGACAAACTCACCCGCGAGGAACGGGAACTGGCCCAAGACTTAGCCGAATACGAACAGCGCAAACAAGAGGAATGGGCCACCCACGCGGAGAACATTTTGGGGCTGTTCATGGGGCGTCGGCGGCGGCTGACCACTTCGCTGACCAAACGCCGCCTGGCCAAGCAGGCCCAGGCCGACATCGAAGAATCGCGGCAGGCCATCGCGGCCTACAAGCAGCAAATTGCGGACCTGGAAGCCGAGATGAACGAGGCCCTGGAAGAGGCGCGGGCCAAGTGGGCCGAAATCCTGGAAGAAGTGGACACCCTCACGCTGCGGCCCTACAAGCGCGAGGTGGAAGTGGAGATGTTCGGCATCGCCTGGATGCCGTACCACATCTTCCGCACCGCCGCGGGCCTGGAAGATGTGCCCGCGTTCGCGGAGCCGCACACCGACGAGGACTGAGCACGACGGAGGCGGTCAGCCCGCCTTGGGCGCCGCGGGGCCGCGGGTCTGCACCGGCTCGACGAACAGCCGGCGGTAGACCGCGCACGACTGCAACAGGTCTTCGTGCTTGCCCTGGGCCACCAGACGCCCCCGGTCCAGCACCAAAATCCAATCGGCCCAGCGAATTTGCGACAGGCGGTGGGTGATGATGAAGGTGGTGCGCCCCCGGGCCACCGAGAAGATGGCCCGCTGAATCTTGTCCTCGGTGGCGCTGTCAATGGCGCTGGTGGCGTCGTCCAAAATGAGGATGCGCGGGTCGGTCAAAAACGCCCGGGCCAGCGCGATGCGTTGCCGCTGCCCGCCCGACAAAGTGAGCCCGCGCTCGCCCACCACCGTGTCATAGCCCGCGGGGAACTGCCGGATGGTATCGTCAATCTGGGCCAGTTGGGCCGCGCGCACGATGTCTTCCCGGCTGGCGTCGGGGCGCCCGAACGCGATGTTCTCGGCCAGGGATTTGGAGAACAGGAAGACATCTTGCTCAATCATGGCGATTTGCGACCGCAGCGCGCCCAGGTTCCAGTCCCGCACATCCACGCCATCCACCAGCACCGCGCCGGTGCGCACATCGTAGATGCGGGCAATGAGTTTGACCAGCGTGCTCTTGCCCGACCCCGTGGGGCCCACCACCGCCACCCGGGTGCCGGCCGGCACCTGGAAGGTGATGTCGTGCAGCACATCCTGGTCGTCTTCGTAGGCGAACGAGACGCCTTCAAACGCGACCTCGCCGCGCATGCGCGCAGCATAGCCACGCAGGTTTTGGTCCAGGGGGTTCTCCTGGTTGAGGTATTGCAGCAAGCGCGCCGCGCTGGCCAGCCCCAACGCCACCTGAGAGTAGGCAAACTGGGACACGAACGCAGGGAAGCGGAACAATTGCAGCAGGGCCACATACCCCACCACATCGCCCAAGGTCAGTTCCCCCTGCAAAAACAGGGCCAGCGCGTGCAGCGTGCCCCCGCCCATGGCCAGGCCCAGCCACATGAGGGGCAAAAAGCGGGCCTCGATGTGAATCTGACGAATCATCTGCTGCCGATAGCGCCGGGCCAGGCTGACCAGGCGGCTGGCCTCCCGCTCTTCCTGGGCCAGGACCTTGACCGTCTCCATGCCGTCCAGCACTTCGTTGAGCCGCGCGCTGAGGATGCCGAACAGGCGGCGCACCTGGTTGCTCACGGGCAGCAGTTCGTAGAGCATTTGCGCCAGCAGCACGCCGTAGCCCAACACGAACAGCACCGGCGTGAGCAGCAGGGCCGGGTGATAGCGCCCTGCATAGAGCAGCGGCGCCAGCAAAAAGGCGCTGGAGCCCACCACCAGCGATAGGCCGGGGCTGAACATCAGGTTGATTTCCCGCACATCGGTGGTGGCCCGGGCCATGAGTTCGCCCACGGCAATCTGGTCGTGAAAGGCCATGCTCTTGCCCAGCAGCGCGGCGTAGAATTCGTCGCGCACATCCCGCTCGACGCGCTGGGCCAGGGTCTCGGCGCTCAGATTGCGCAGCGACATGAGCACGCCCCGCACCACATAGACCCCCGCCACGGCCAGCGCGTAGGTCAGCAGCGCCCGCAACGCGGCGGGCGGGTCGTCCAGGCGGGCCAGCAGGGCGTTGAACGCGCGACCGATGAGCCGGGGCACATAGCCCATGCTCAAGGCATTGCCCAGCGCGCCGATGAACATCAGCCCGATGAGAGGCCAATGCCGCCGCGCGTGCGAGGCAATCCAACGGGCGGGTGAACGGCGGTCGGTGCGATAGATACGCGGTGGGGTGAATTCGGTACGATGCATGGTGCTATGCTCACACAAAGGGGGTGGCCCCCGAGGGTGGTTTCGATTTTACCATAAGGGGAAAATGCTCAGGCCAGCCCCGCGGCCCGCAGCATGGCCTCCCGCACCGGTTCGCAGGCCGCGGAGGTCCAACGCACGAAGGCGCGCGCGGCCTGCTCCACCAGCATGCCCAGGCCGTCGGCGGCGGGCAGCCCCGCGGCGCGGGCCTGTTGTACCAGACGGGTGGGCCGAGGCGCGTACACCAGGTCGTACACCGCGGCCGGACGCGGCCAGGGCACGGTGGCGGGCCAGGGCGACGCGTCGCCGTGGGGGGCCATGCCCACCGGCGTGGCGTTGACGATGAGCCAGGCCGGGCCCGGCTGCGCCACCAGCCGCGGCAGCGCATCCCAGGCCGCGGGCGTGAGCCGCGCGGTGACCCACGGTGCCAGCGCGCGCACCAGCGCCTGGGCCTGGGCGGGACGACGGGCCACCACCCACACGGCCATGCCGGCGCGGGCCAGCGCGTAGACCACGGCCCGCGCCGCGCCCCCGGCGCCCAACACCAGCCCCCGCCACGCGGTCGGGTCCGTTAGCGGCAGACGCGCGCGGGCATCGGCCCAGAAGCCGGCCGCATCGGTGTTGTCCCCCACCACCTGGCCGGCCGCGCGATACAGCGTGTTGACCGCGCCCGTGGCCTGAGCCGCAGGCGTCAGCCGGTCCACCAGCCGGGCCACCGCGGTCTTGTGGGGGATGGTCACATTCAGGCCGTGCACCTGCCCCGTGCGCACCCGCGCCACCCAGGCTTGCAAGGCCGCGGCGTCCGTGGGCCGCACGGGGTACAGGCGATACTCGCCCTCCCAGCCCAACGCCCGCAACGCGGCCTGGTGCAACGTGGGCGAGCGGCTATGGCCGAGGGGATAGCCCAGCAGCCCCAAACGCCAGAAAGTCATGGGCGGTCTTCCTTGGGCCGGTCGTACACGCCCTGCCGCGCGCTCCAGCGAATGCGCACCAGGTCGCGCAGCATGTGCAGCGTGTCGCGGATGGGATGCACCCGGCTGTCGGGGTCGAAATACCACGGAATGGGCACCTCGACGATGCGGTAGCCCCGCCGCCGGGCGATGAACAATACCTCCACATCGAAGGCCATGCCTTCCAGGCGGGCATGGCGGAACACATCTTCGGCCACGGGCCCGCGGAACATCTTGAAACCGCACTGGCTATCGTGCAGCCCCGGCAGGGCCAGGGCGCGCACCAGCAGGTTGAAGGCCCGGCCCATAACATGCCGGTGCCAGGGCTCGCCATAGCGCACCGCGCCCGGGCCTTCGCGCGTGGCAATGGCAATGTCGAATGCGGGCAGGTGGGGCGGCAAAAAACGCGGCAACTCGGTGATGGGCATCGAAAGGTCGGCATCGGCCAGGAAGCGATAACGCCCCCGCGCGGCCAACATGCCCAGCCGCACGGCCAGGCCCTTGCCCTTGCGCGGGCTACGCAAGCCCCGCATCTGCTCGGGGTAGCGCGCCACGAAGGTCTGGATGACCTGCCAGGTGCCGTCGGTACTGCCGTTTTCGACGATGAGTACTTCGGCCTGGTACGGCTGGGTCTGCAAGAACGCGTGAATCTGCTCCAGACTGTGGGGCAGCCGCCGTTCTTCGTTGTACGCGGGAACGATGATGGAAAGAAACGGTGCGCGCGCCGCCATGCTACCCCGAGAAGGCCACCAGGAAGACGAACACCAGGATGAGGATGATGTTCAGGGCCAACAGCGCGGCCAAAATCAGCCATTGCTTGAGGGTCAGGCCCGCGATGCGCGCCGGCCCGGCCGTGCGTCGGCGGGTGGGCGCCTTGGCCGCGGTGTCCGTCACGGCCACGGGCTCGTGCTTGCCGCTGCGCATTTGGGCTTCGGCCGAGGCCAGGATGGCCGTGCGTTGTTCCCTGGCCTGGCGGGTGTCGCGCTTCTCGCCCTGGGCAGTGCCCTCCAGGAACAGTTCCACGATGCGGCGCATGTGCGGCCGGGGTAATCGCTCCCGGGCCTTGAGCAGCCCCTCGGCAAAGCCCTTGACGCCGTCCAGCAACAACGGTCGCACCTCCGCGTTCACCGCGTCCACATACACATCGGGCGCGGTGAACACCAGGCGCGTCTCAACGGGCACTTCGAGGCCCAGATTTTCGGCGATGAACTTTTGCAGTACCGCGCCCAGCAACTTGGTGCGCTGCACCAGCCGCGGCTTGACCTCCTGGGGCTTGCCCTTGCCCAGCGAGAGCAGCCGATTTTCCTGGATGCGAAACTCGCCGCTCAACGGCGTGACATAGAGCAAATACACCCCCGGCGGGCCCAACAGAATGATGGGGAACGGGTACTCGATTTCGGGCCAGGTGTAATTGCGCACGATGATGAAGCGGCGGTCCAACAAAGGCCGCAAAGCCTCGAGGAAAGTCTCTTGGGCCTTGTATTCTTGATACCAACCCCAGCCGTAATCCAGGATGGTGAGCCATTTCTTCCAGCGTTCTTCGCGTTGCGCCTCGGCGTTCCAAAACGGCACCAGGTTGTATTCGCGCATGGCGCGCAGGTTCGAAATCGCCATTCCACACCTCCAAAGCCGCGCGACGCCGCGCCCGCGCGCGCCGTCGTCCCAACGGCCGTCCAATGTATTATAACGCTATTACAACGCCGTGGCGACGGCCGCGCACCATCATCCTGGACGACGCCATCAGCCGCAGCCGCGCGTCCCTCGCTTTTTGGCCCGCGCGGTGTTACACTGAGGGCACCACCCTCAAAAACCGACCGCTTACGCCGCGACGGAGCATCTCATGCTGGCCTACGAACACCAGGGACAGGGCCCTGCGGTGGTTTTCATCCACGGCTTTGGCGGCAGCCGCGCGCAGTGGTACGCGTATCTGCCCGCGGTGGCGCAGGCCGGCTTCGCGGCTTACGCGCTGGACCTGCCCGGCCACGGCCAGAGCCCACCCCCGCCCGCGCGCCTCCCGTCCACCCTGGCCTGGGTAGACGACCTGGCCCGCTGGCTGGACGCGCATATCGCCGGGCCGGTGCACCTGGTGGGCCACTCGCTGGGCGGCTACCTGGCCCTGGCCTATGCCCAACGCCATCCCCGACGGGTGCGCAGCCTGAGCCTCATCGCCCCGCTACTGGCTCAGGACGCCATTCGGGCAGCGCAACGCGGGTTGCTCTGGCTGAGCAATCGCCTGCCCTATCTCCCCGCGGCCTGGCCGCGCGGCACGGGGGTGCTGCTGCGGGGCCTGCTGGCGCTCTATCCCGAAGCCTGGCACATGCGTGCCTCGCAGCGGCGACGCCGCCTGGCCGAACTCATGGCCATGTCCCCGCGGGTGGTGTGGGCTCTGCGGCGCGTGCCCGACCTGCGGCCGCGGGTGCGTGGCCTGCCCATTCGCACCTGGGTGGTCGGCGGCGCGCACGACTCGGTGCTCGACCCCGCCTCGTACACGTCCCTGGCCCAGGTGTTGCCTCATTGCACGGTCTGGATGCTGCCCCACAGCGGCCACATCCCCCATCTCCGCGAGCCCGACGCGCTGCGCGTCGCGTTGTTAGCCTGGCTGCGCGGTCAGCCGTTGCCCTCGCCGCCCCACGCGGCCCGCACTAAGGCCGGCAACACCTCGCCCGCCGGCCCTCGTAGCACATCGTCCACCACGGGCGTAAGCGCGGTCTCGGTGGGATTGACCTCCACCAGCCGCGCGCCGCGCTCGCGCGCCAGCAACGGCAACCCCGCGGCCGGGTAGACCACCCCCGAAGTCCCCACCACCAGCACCACGTCCGCGGTTTGCATGGCCTGTTGGGCCGCGCGCCAGGCATCCGCGGGCAGGGGCTCGCCGAACCACACCACATCGGGCCGCAACAGGCCGCCGCAATGCGGGCACCGGGGGACGCCCTCCGGCCCGGCCGGGGCCCAGGCGGTCTGCGGCACCACGGCCCTGCAACGCGCGCACACGATGCGCCGCAGATTGCCGTGCAACTCCACGACCCGCCGCGAGCCGGCCTCTTGATGCAGGCCGTCTACATTTTGCGTCACCACCGTAACCTGGGGCACATGGCGCTCCAGCGCGGCCACCGCGCGATGCCCGGCGTGGGGCCGGGCCCGGGCCACCAACTCCCGCCGCCACGCGTACCAGTCCCACACCCGCTTGGGATGCCGTCGAAAGGCTTCGGGGGTGGCCAGTTCGGTGGGGTCATATTGCGCCCACAGGCCGGTTTGCGCATCGCGAAAGGTGGGCACGCCGCTCTCCGCGGACATGCCCGCGCCGCTGAAGACCACCACATGGGCGCTCTGCCGCAAGGCCTGCAACAGCGCCGGCGCGAAATTCATGGGCATCTCCCGCGGGCCGAAAAATTCGGGGCGGCCCCGCGGGCCGCCCCGGTCATCCTCACCCTTGTTGAGGCCAGTCGAACCAGGTGAGCACCAACTCCCGAGCGGCCTTGACCTCGTCCACCCGCCCGAAAGGCGTGGTGTGCGGGGCCTCGTGCAGCACCTCGGGGTTCTCGCGGGCCTCGCGCGCAATCTGTTTCATCGCGGCCACGAACGCATCCAGGGTGCGCTTGCTCTCGGTCTCGGTGGGCTCAATCATCAGCGCCTCGTGCACGATGAGGGGGAAGTAGTTGGTGGGCGGATGGAAGCCGAAGTCCATCAGGCGCTTGGAGATGTCCAGCGCGCGCACACCCGGCGCGTCTTCCCAGCGGCCCTCGGCCACGAATTCGTGCTTGCACAGGCGGTTGTAGGGGATGTGGTAGGTGTCTTGCAATTGCACCCGCAGGTAGTTGGCGTTGAGCACCGCGTCTTCGGCCACCTGGCGCAGGCCCTCGCCGCCCAGGCTGAGGATGTAGGTCAGGGCCCGCACCATGACGCCAAAGTGCCCATAGAACGCCTTGACCCGCCCGATGCTGTGCCGGGGCATGACCAGGCCGTAGGTGGGGCCGTTCTCTTCGTCTTCGTCCACCACCTCGACGATGGGGCCGGGCAGGAAGTCCACCAGGTGTTGGGCCACGGCCACCGGCCCCGAGCCCGGCCCGCCGCCGCCGTGGGGCGTGGAGAAGGTCTTGTGCAGGTTAAGGTGCACCACATCGAAGCCCATATCGCCGAAGCGGGCGATGCCCAGCAGCGCGTTCAGGTTGGCGCCATCGCCGTAGACCAGTCCGCCCGCGTCGTGCACGGCCTGCACCACTTCCTCGATGTGCTCCTCGAACAGGCCCAGGGTGTTGGGGTTGGTAATCATCAGCCCCACCAGGGTGTCGTCGCACTCGGCCTTGAGTTTGGCCAGGTCAATGTTGCCCCGGTCGTCCGAAGGAATCTCCACCACCCGCATGCCGCTCATGGCCGACGAAGCGGGATTGGTGCCGTGCGCGGAGTCGGGCACCAAAATCTTGTTGCGCTTGGTGTCGCCCCGGCTGCGATGATAGGCCCGCATGATGAGCACGCCGGTGAGTTCGCCGTGCGCGCCGGCCGCGGGCTGCAGGCTCACGCCCGCCATGCCCACGATTTCCTTGAGATACTCTTGCAGATAATACATCACCGCCAGCGCGCCCTGCACGGTTTCTTCGGGCTGCAAGGGGTGGATGTGGGCGAAACCCGGCAGGCGGGCCATGTCTTCGTTGACCTTGGGGTTGTACTTCATGGTGCACGACCCCAGGGGGTAGAAGTCAATGTCCACCGCGTGGTTGAAGTGCGAGAGGCGGGTGTAATGGCGCACCACATCCACTTCCGACAGTTCGGGCAAGGGCAGACTCGTGCGGCGCAAAGCCTCGGGCACCGCCGCAGCGGGCACATCGGCCTCGGGGAAACGCACGCCACGGCGGCCCGGCGACGACAGTTCCACCAACAAGGGTTCGCGAATCGTGGTCTCGCTCATGGGGAATCCTCCCTTGCGGGCCGGCTCACGCCGCGGCCTCGCGGGCAATCGCTTCCAGCGCCGTGGCCAGCAGGTCAATTTCGTCCTTGCTGTTCATCTCGGTCACCGCGATGAGCATGTGGCGGTCCAGGCTGGGGAAGTCTTGGGACAAATCGTAGCCGCCCAAGATGCCGTAGTCCAGCAAGCGGCGGTTGATTTCGGCCACGGGTAGCGGGGTCTTGAGGGTAAATTCGTTGAAGAAGGGCACCTCGGGGAAGGCCAGTTCGTACCCTTCCAGCCCGGCCAGGCGCTGCGCGGCGTAGTGGGCCTTGTGGTAGTTGAGCGCGGCCACCTGCTGCAGGCCGTCCTTGCCCAGCAGGCCCAGGTACACCGTCGCGGCCAGGGCCATGAGCGCGTTGTTGGTGCAAATGTTGGAAGTGGCGCGCGCCCGGCGGATGTGCTGTTCGCGCGCGGTCAGGGTGAGCACATAGGCCCGCTGGCCGCGCGTGTCCACGCTCTCGCCCACGATGCGGCCGGCCATCTTGCGCACATACTTCTTGCGGGTGGCGAACAGACCCAGATACGGCCCGCCGTACGACAAGGGGATGCCCAGGGGCTGGCCCTCGGCGGTGACGATGTCCGCGCCGAAGTCGCCGGGGGGCTTGAGCAGGCCCAGGGCCAGGGGGTTGACCGCCACGCCCAGCAGCGCGCCGCGCGCGTGCACGGCCTCGGCCAGGTCGCTCAAGTCGTACACCCGGCCCAAGAAGTCGGGGTACTGCACCATGACCAGGCTGGTGCGGTCGTCCACCGCGTCCAGCAGCGCGTCGGGGGTCGCGGTGGGGTCGCCCTCGTGGGGCACCACAATCTCGCGGTCCGACGCGTCGTAGTAGGTGTGCACCGTGGCCAGGTATTGCGGATGCAGCGCGGGCGAGAGCACGGCCTTGGGCCGCTTGCCGCGAAACACGTGGTAGGCCATGTTCACGGCCTCGGCCACCGCGGTGGCACCGTCGTACAGCGACGCGTTGGCCACCTCCATGCCCGTGAGCGCGCACACCAGGCTTTGGAACTCGAAGATGGCGTGCAGCGTGCCCTGGGAGACCTCAGGCTGGTAAGGCGTGTACGCGGTATAAAACTCCCCGCGCCGCAAGATGTGGTCCACGGCCGCGGGCACATAGTGATAATACGCGCCCGCGCCCAGGAAGGAGATGAAGTCCTGCACCGTGAGGTTGGCGTCGGCCAGGCTTTGCATCTCCGCGGTCACTTCCATCTCGCTCATGGGCGGGGGCAATTTCAAGTCCGGATAGCGATACTTGGCCGGCACATCGGCGAACAAGTCCTCCATGCGCTCGACACCGATGGCCGCCAGCATGGCCCGGCGTTCGTCAGGGGTGTGCGGGGTGTACATAGGCCACTCCTTGAGGGCGGGGCCCAACGGGGCCACGGGGATTACGCTTCCCGCTCTTCACAGTACTTCTGATACGCGTCCGCGTCCATGAGGCCGTCCAGTTCCGCGGGGTCGGCGATTTGCAAGCGCACCATCCAGGCCTCGCCATAAGGGTCGCTGTTGACCACCTCGGGGGTGTCGGCCAAGTCTTCGTTAATGGCCACCACCGTGCCGCTGACGGGCGCGTACACGTCCGCGGCGGCCTTCACCGATTCCACCGTGGCCACGATATCGCCTTGCTGCACTTCGTCGCCTTCCGAGACGGTAATCTCCACATACACCACATCGGACAACTGCGCCTGGGCATAATCGGTAATGCCCACCGTGCCGTCCTCGGGGTTAATCCACTCGTCGTTCTTGGTGTACTTCAAGTGGGGGGCGACTTTCCAGGACATGGTGAACCTCCTATGGGGTGAGAGAATCGCGGCCCGAGGCCGTCGTCCAACACAAAAGGCACGCGCGGGGCCGTAGCCCCCGCGTGCCCTCTGTCAACTGGCCTGAGAGATGCGCGCCCGGGTGGGCGCTTGCCCCGTCGGCGGCGCGGCCGCGGCCGCGCGCTCTCCAGAGGGCCTGGGTTGGCGGAGTCCTTTTGCCTGAGAGTTTCACCCGCCTCTGGCAGGCTTGCCCCTTCGGCGCCCGGCGTGGGCCGGGTCTCTCCCCCGCCAACCGCGGCGGCGATGGATTAAATCCAGCCCTGATTGCGGGCCAGGTCGGTCAGGCCGGGCACGGTGGTCCATTCGCCCTGATAGGCCTTATAGGCCACATAGCCCTGATAGGCCCAAATCACCGGCAACAGACACAGGCCCACCAGCACGATGGACAACACGGTGATGACCAGCCCGGCGGCGATGTTGAACAGCAGCGAATTGACGGCGTGGAATTTGCGGAAGGGATGCTGGCGCTGCTCTTCCGCAATCAAAATGTAGATGGCTACCAGCCCGCCCACGATGGGCATCCAGGCCCACATGGCCATGGTGCGGTCCGCATCGGTCACGGGGGCAGAGGAAACGGTCTCAGACATCGGCTTACTCCTTTTGGCGCGGCGTGGAACTCCAGCGCATTCTCATTATACCAGCCCAGGGAAGCCCTCCACCCTGCCCTGCGTCAGGGCACGGTCACCACCTCCCAGCGGGCGTTGGGCACCGCGATGCGCCGCACCTGACACGCAGGCAGGCCCTGATAGCGCACTTTGGTCAGCGCCAGGGGAATGTGATGCGCGACCACGCCCACGGTCTGGCCGGCATGCCGGGCCCGCAACGCGTCCAGGGCCGCGTACACCCGCTGCTGCACCTGGCACAGGCCCTCGCCGCCGGGGATGGTCGCGCCCCACGGGTCGGCCTCCCAGCGGGCGAAGGCGGCCGGGTAGCGTTGCCGAATGACCGTCACCGGCAGGCCCTGCCACTGCCCCAGGTGGATTTCCATCCAGCGCGGGTCGTACACGGGCCGCACGCCCAACCGCGCGGCCACGGGCAACGCGGTCTGCCGCGCGCGCAGCAGCGGGCTGACATACAACGCGTCCAGGCGCACGCCGGCCCGCTGCAGGTCCAGGGCCAGCGCCACGGCCTGGGCGCGGCCGCGGGCGTCCAGGGGCGGGTCGGCCTGGCCCTGATAGCGGCCCTCGACATTCCAGGCGGTGCGCCCATGCCGCATGAGCACCAGCCGCACGCTCATTCCGGCGCCTCCAGCCCCCGTCGGGCCCGATATTCGGGCAGCGCAATCATGGGCGGCCGCTCCAACTCGGCAATCTCTTCCACCTCCAGGAAGTATTGCCCGGCCTCGTAGCGCACGATTTTCATGGTGCGGTTGATGTCTTGCAGCAGTTTCAGGCCGTAACGCCGTTCCAGTTTGCCCATCACCGTCTGGATGATGGCAAAGGCCATCTTGCTCAGGTTGGTCAGCGACTGATTGCGGTGGATGCGCTCTACCAAATCCACCTGGGCGATGGCCGAAAGGCCAAATTCCTCCAAGATGCCAATCAGCACGGCCATCTCGACGCCATAGCCCGAACTGAAGGGGATGCGCTCCAGGGCCTCGCGCCGGCCGCCGTATTCCCCGGCCAGGGGCTGAATGACGCCCGACAACTCGGGGAAGAACAGGTTGATGAGGGGCCGGGCCGTGAGTTCCGTCACCCGCCCACCCCGGCCGGGCTGCAGCCCCTGGCCCGTCTTCAGCGGTCGGCGGTAGAAACCTTTGACCAGCATGAGTTTGGTGCGATAGAGCAGCGCGCCGATGAGGCCGTACACGAAGCGCGGGTGAAAGTTGCGGATGTCGGTGTCCACCCAAATGATGAGGTCGCCTTTGGTCACATACAGGCTCTTCCACAGGGCCTCGCCTTTGCCCTCGCGCGCACCGTATTGGGGCAGCACCTGCTGATGGATGTAGACGGGAATGCCCAGGTCCTGGGCAATCTCCCGGGTGCGGTCCGTGGAGTTGGAGTCCATGAGCACGATTTCGTCCAGCAGCGGCACCTGCTCCATGAGCGCGCGCTGGCAGGTGCGGATGATAGGGCCGATGGTCTCTTCTTCGTTCAACGCGGGGAGGGCCAGGCTGATGGTCACCCCGCGCTCCTCTTTGAGGCGCACCAGGCGCTTGAGGTCCGCGAACTCGTCGGAATGAAAGGTGTTCTCCGCGAACCAGCGGTCCACCAGCACCGAAATGGCGTGCGCGCCGAAGCGGCGGGGGTCTTCGCGCTCCAAGGCCACGCGGCGGGTCTTGACGGCCAGCACAGGACACGGCGCGTCGGCCAGCAGGCGGTCGGCGATGGCACCAAACGAGGTGGTGGACGCGGTGGGGCGGGCCGCGGTGCCCACGATGACCAGGTCGTAGCCGCGCGCGGCTTCCACCAGCGCGGCCGGCTTGTCGTCCGACGCCAGGGTCTCTTGCCGCACATCGGGCATGGCCTGCAAAATCTGCCGCATGCCCGCGAAATCCAGGTCCTCCTGGTGGTCGGGCTCTTCAGAGCGCAAGCGCAAGGAAGTCACCCGGCTGCCGAACTGCCGGGACAGCAGCAGGGCCAGCCGCAAGGCCAACTCCGCGTGCGGCCCGCCCCGGTTGGGGATGAGGATGCGCTGCGGCGGCGTGCGCAGCGGCCCACGCAGCAGCAAGATGTCGGCCGGCGGGTGCGAGAGCAACTCCGCGGCGGTCAGTTGCAACACCTCCAGATGGCGGGGCCAGTCGAGCACCAGCATGTCCACCCGCTCGCGCAGGGCCACCATGCGCAGGTCATCCCACGGCGTGTAGGTGACGCGAATGCGCGCCTTGGCGCGCAGATACACCCGGTCCACATGCGCCTGGATGCGTTTGCGCAACTCGCGGGCCGCGGCCGCGCCCACGGTCAAATTTTCGCCCTCGGGTACGGGCACGATGCCCACCAGCATGACGGGCACCTGGGCCTCGGCCAGCCAACGGGCCAGGGTGAGCAGGCTGTCGTTGTCGCCTTGCGGCATCAGCGGAATCAACACCCGGGCGGCCCGGCGCTTGCCGCCGTTGGACCACGACGAGACGGCAGGGCTCATGACGACACCTCCTGAAGCAAGGGCAGCACCTGGTGCTGCACGATGCGCGCCCAGCGGAAGGTGCGCACCACGCGGCGGCGTTGCCGATAGAGCGGGTCGGCCGAGAGCACCCGGCGGATGGTCGCGGCCACGGCCGCGGGGTCCGCGTCGGGCGCGAAGCGAGCGGCCACATCGGGGCCACCCGCGGCCCGCAATTCGGGGATGTCGGCCACGAACGCGGGCAAGCGCGCCAGGCCCGCCTCGAGCACGGGGATGCCGAATCCCTCGCGGCGACTGGGGAAGAGCAACGCGTCGGCCAGGCGGTACAAATCGGCCACCACGGCCTCGGGCACATGCCAGGGCTCACCCTGGGGGCCGTGCTGGTACAAGAAATGCACGGCCTGGGTCAGGCCCAGGTCGGCCCGCAGGCGCAGCAGTTCCTCCAGATAGGCCCGGTTGGCGGGATTGTGAGGCCCCGGCGGGCCGGTGACCACCAGCGCGGCCGCGGGCCAGTCCTCCCGCAGTGCGGCCACCACCCGCAACGCCAGCCCGATGTTCTTCCGTCGGGTGATGCGCGCGGGCAGCAGGAGCAGCGGCTCGGCCTCCCACAAGTTCAGTCGGGCCACCAGGTCGCGCGTGACG